>CBIMFG010000801.1:0-3413 GCA_966243125.1 uncultured Niastella sp. | reverse complement strand
AAGGTCGTTTATTAATCTCAAAATCCGCGATGCGGCAACCGCGCAGAAGTGTATTGCTTGCAGCTTGCAGCTTGCTGCTGTATTTGCTTAAAGCTTATAGCTTACAGCTTGGTGCTTGCCGCTGTATTTGCTTAAAGCTTATGGCTTATAGCTTACAGCTTGCTTCCCACCTTCTGCAACTCGTACTGATACGCCTTATGTGTTGGCACAATAGGATCATTACTAAATTCAGCATATTCTTTTATAAAGCTGGCGCCAAAGTATAGGATGAAAGACGAATAAAACATAAACAGCAGGATCAATACCAGGGCGGCGCCGGCCCCACATACTATACCGGCATTGCTATGCAGCATCATATAGGAAAGCAGCGCTTTGCCAAAATAAAACAACACCCCCGTTAGTACACCGCCTACAATGGCCACCCGCCAGCTGGGGCGCCCATTGGCCAAATACCTGAACAGCACAATAAACCACACAATAATAGTGAACACACCAATGAGCTCGTTCAACACGCTGGAGAAGAAAATGCCGCCTTTTGCCCATACACTCTCCATGTATTTACCAGCCACTTCACGGGCTATAGCAATAATTTCACCGGCAATGAAAATGATGGCCGCTGCCAGTATGATCACCAATGACCTGCCACGTACGGAAAGGTCATGAAGAAAACCTGATTTTTCGGGACGAATATTCCAGATATCGTTCAACGTATTACGAATTACCTTGAATAAAGTGGAAGCCACAAAGGCCAGGAACAAAATGCCGATTACCACCATGTACCAGTTTTGTGCAAGGTTGGCCAGGCCACGGGCAGTGATCCGCAATTGCTCCGCATTTTTTGTACCCAGTGCGGTAGTAAGTACTCCCCGCATTTCGGCGCCTACCAGATTTTTACTGAAAAAAATACTGAAGAACTGAAAAATAAGCACCATAATGGGCGGCAGGGCAAAACTGGTAAAAAATGCCGTAGCGCCAGCCATACGTAATGGGTCGTTTTGTTGCAGGCGGGCAAAGGAATTTTTTAGCAATTTCCCCAATACGGGTAAGCTCCATATGGATTTTTGTTTCTCCATTGTATGACCTTAAATTTAAGTGATACCTTAGATAATTGTTCCATTTCTCTTTAAGTTGTGAATTATTTTAAAACCAGCGGTTCATGAGAAAGATCCTGATAATTTTTGCCCATCCGGTACTGGAAAAGTCCCGCGTGCATAAGAGACTGTTGCATTATATTCCCCAACAGGATGGAATAACGTTGAACGACCTATACGAAAATTACCCCGATTTTAATATCGACGTTAAACGCGAGCAGCAATTACTGCTGGCGCATGACATCATTATTTGGCAACACCCCTTGTATTGGTACAGCGCCCCTGCCTTATTAAAGCAATGGCAGGACCTGGTGCTGGAACATGGCTGGGCCTACGGAAAAAATGGCTATGCGTTAGAGGGTAAAAAAGTTTTTAATGTGATCACATCCGGTGGAAGTGTACAAGCCTACCAACGGGAAGGTTATCAGCATTGCACCATTACCGAAGTGCTGCGGCCATATGGACGTACCGCCGAAATTTGTCGCATGACGTATCTGCCGCCTTTCTGGGTTTCGGGAACGCATAAAATTGAATTACCGCAGATAAACGAGTTCGGACATAAATACAGCCAGCTGCTGCAACGGTTGCGGCAGGATGATTTAAAAGAGGAAGACATGATGCAGGCAAGCTGTTTAAACGACCTTATTGAAACCTCACAAAACAAGCTGGCGTAAGATGGAGCATTCATTTTTTTATAAGGCATTGGTGTTTTTGGGCGCGGCCGTGTTGTTTGTGCCACTGGCAAAAAAGTCAGGACTGGGTTCTGTATTGGGCTACCTGTTTGCCGGCGTTATCATAGGGCCTTCTGTAATGGGTTTTGTAGGCGCAGAGGGGCAGGATATTATGCATTACGCAGAGTTTGGCGTAGTAATGATGTTGTTTTTAATTGGGTTGGAACTGGAGCCGGAATTATTATGGAAGCTGCGTAAATCAATTCTTGGCTTGGGTGGCTTGCAGGTGATCGTAAGTACGATATGTATTTCAGGTATTGCCCTGCTCTTTAATTTTAACTGGCAACAGGCATTGGCGTTAGGGATGATCCTGTCATTATCATCCACCGCCATTGTACTGCAAACCATGGCTGAAAAAGGATTGATGCGAACTTCCGCCGGGCAAAGCGCCTTTGCAGTGTTGCTGTTTCAGGACATTGCGGTAATCCCCATGCTGGCGCTTTTTCCATTGCTGGCAACAACAGATATTTTACATAAACCAACCAATGATGCACATGAAGTGGGCACCTGGGTTGATGGACAGCCGGCCTGGTTGCATGCTGTGATTGTATTAGGCACTATTGCTGCGGTTATTGCTGTAGGTAGGGTGGCAGTGCGGCCGTTGTTGCGCCTGGTGGCCAAAACCAATATGCGGGAAATTTTTACCGCAACAGCCCTGCTGATCGTTGTAGGTATTGCGGTGTTGATGACCCGGATAGGGTTAAGCCCGGCCCTGGGTGCGTTTTTAGCCGGGGTAGTGCTGGCCAACAGTGAATACCGGCACGAACTGGAAAGTGATATAGAACCCTTTAAAGGCTTATTGCTGGGGGTGTTTTTTATTGCCGTGGGGGCATCTATTGATTTTGGCCTGGTATCGCAGCATTTGCGCGAAATAATAATGTGGGTGTGTATGCTGATAGCAGTAAAGGCATTGGTGTTGTTACTGCTTGGCAAAGTATTTAAAATGGGGACGGAGCAGAATTTTATTTTCTCCTTTAGTTTAACCCAGGTAGGTGAATTTGCATTTGTATTGTTTTCGTTTTCTTTTCAACAGGGCATATTATCACAGGAAACCACCAATATAATGACGGCCGTGGTGGCCATCAGCATGGGTTTAACGCCGTTAATAGTGATGGCGAATGAAAAACTGATACTGCCACGGGTGGGTACCGATGAAACTGAAGAACGGCCTGCCGATGAGATCGATGAAAAACATTCGGTGATCATTGCCGGGTTTGGTCACTTTGGCAGCACCATTGGTCGTTTTTTGCGCGCCAACAACATCCCGGCTACTTACCTCGATATAGATTCGGACCGCGTAGATACCTTACGTAAAATGGGTTTTAAAGTGTTTTATGGCGATGCTTCGCGCGTTGATCTGTTACAGGCTGCCGGGGCAGATAAAGCCAGGATCATTGTGATAGCCATCAACGAGCCCGAAAAAAGGCTGGAGATGATTGAGACCATAAAAAAGCATTTTCCCAATATGCATATGCTGGTACGGGCCGCCAACCGGTATGATGCCTATGACCTCATGAACGCGGGTATTTTACATATTTACCGCGAATCGCTGGATACCAGTTTGCGGGTGGGCGTAGATGTAATGAGCCTG
>CBIMFG010000800.1:0-3419 GCA_966243125.1 uncultured Niastella sp. | reverse complement strand
CGACCTCGGTGTTGAGTTACCGGTTGAAAAAGTACCAATGGCTCAACGCGACATCATTCGTAAATGTATCCACCGCGCTAAACCCGTAATTGTGGCTACACAGATGATGGAAAGTATGATCGACCGCGTAAAACCCAACCGCAGTGAGATCACCGACGTGGCCAATGCAGTATTGGAAGGCGCCGACGCGGTGATGCTGAGTGGTGAAACCGCTACCGGTAAACACCCGGCCCTGGTGGTGGAAACCATGCGCAAGATCATTCTGGAAGTAGAAAGAACCGAATACCGCTATAACCGCGAAGAGGATTTGAAACCCCTGCCGCACTCACCTTCTTTCCTGAGCGACGCCGTTTGTTATAACGGTTGTAAGCTGGCAAGAGATACCAAGGCTGATGCACTGATTGGTCAAACGCAAAGTGGCTACACGGCTTTTGTGTTGAGCAGCTACCGCCCTTATTCGCCTTTATACATCTTCACCAAAGAAAGAACATTGGTAAACCAGCTGAGCTTAAGCTGGGGTGTGCGCGCCTTCTTCTATGATGAAGAAGAAAGCCTGGATGAGATCATGTTCGACCAGATCAAGATCCTGAAAGAAAGAGGGTTCCTTAAAACCGGTGATGTAGTGGTGAATACAGGTAGTACGCCAGTGCACCTGCACATTCCTACCAACGTGCTGAAGATTACGAAAGTAGAATAGCAGGTTTAGAGTTTAAAGTATAAGGTTTAAGATGGGTTCCTGATTTTTAAGATTCTCTACTAAAATTCAACCTCATAATATCCATAAAAAAGGTCCCCCGGCTAAGCTGGGGGACCTTTTCAATTTATTATGAGGTTCAAAGTTCAACGACCTTAAACCTTATTCTTAAAACCTTACTGGTATTGAATATAAATAGGTTGTGGTTTCAATTTCAACACTTCAGCAGGCGTTAACACATGGCTGTTGGCCTCGCGCAGGTCATTCTTGTAAAACAGCTTAAAACCAGTGAATTGTACTGGCTCTTTGTACACGAATTGCTTGTACGTGTTGAACTTACGGGCCTGGTGTCCCCAGCCATCCATATCCATAACAATCTGAACGTCAGGTTGCAATTTGATTTGTTTGTAATTAGTGACCATGGCTCTGGTAAAACGGTGTACCACCAGGATCTTGGGCGGCAGATTGTTGGCTTTACACAGGTTGGCCAGGTAATCGGATGTCCAATTTATGTCGGCTGCATCCATGGTTCCAATAACTGAACCTGGTTTTTTACCGGTTTTCATTGAAAACTCGGGGTCAATGCCCAGGTGCACGTTTGGCATTTTCAGGTATTTCTCCAGCACAGGGATCTCTTCGGGCAGCGTACTTAAAGCTATTTGCACATCAAGGAACACTAACGCATTCATTTTCTGCGCCATCTTTATGGCCTTGTCAATTTGTGCTGTAGGCATACGCAGGCGGTACTTGCCGGCATCGCCGGGAGCGCCCTGGGCCGTAGCAGCTATATAGTGAATGGCGGGTATCACTTCCATGGTTGTGTCGGCGGCCTGCCATTTCTTTATTTCACCATTTAATTTTTCAATTACCACATCTTCGGGGTATTCACCCAGTACGCCCATTTTCTTTGAGTAGAAATTACCGTAATAGGCTACAACGCGTTTAAAGGGCAATATAGCACCTGCATTGGGATAGGCATCTTTAACCGGCCACAAGCCACTGGTGTCGCCATTGGCGTTCCAATTCAATTTGGCAATGAATAAAGCGGTATCCAGCGGTGGAGCTGAAGGCTTTACAACATCGGTATCGTTTTTGGCTTTACCATCTGCCTCGGTCACGGTTTGTCCCCTGGCAGGGTCGGGCTTGCACATGCTGAACGATAAAGTTAAAAGGGAAAGTACTAAAAGCGCGCCTGTCCAAACTAGGGCGGATTTCTTCATGGTAATTGATTTTTTAACAGCTGGCCAAAAGGCTTTATTTGGGTGATTCATTCGTTGCTCTACGGGAAGGCGTAAAGGTCGGGTAATTTGTTAACAACGCATTATGTGTGAATATATTTTAGTGCTGGAGCGGGTTTTAGCAAGTTATTGACATTTGAATTTTAACGCAGGCAGCACCTATACTGGCAAAACCAGCGTAACTTTATAAAACATTAACAACTTACGGGCAAACCCAGTTGGGTTAATGGGTTTACCCATTAGCAATTTTACAAATCTTTAAAATTGTTTGCCATGAACACGCTTCAACAAATTCATCGCTGGAGCCTTACACACCATCCCCGCTGGCTGGTTGTGTTGCGGGTAGCATTAGGGTTGTGTCTCTTTTTTAAAGGCATCTTTTTTCTGGCAAATACATCAACATTGGAAGAGCTGGTTCGGGGCAGCCTGGTTGCCAACCGCAGCGACTGGATGGTGATCTTTATTACCTGGTCGCACCTGCTGGGTGGCTTTCTTATCATCATCGGTTTACTTACCCGATGGGCCGCTTTGCTGAATGTACCCATTTTGATGGGCGCCGTCATATTCATCAATACCCAACGGGATTCATTTGGCAATTTTGAACTGCCTTTTGCCTTCCTGGTATTGGTTGGTTTACTTTTTTTCCTGGTTGAAGGAGGCGGCCCTATTTCGCTGGATAACTTCTTCAGTAAACACGAAGCCTGAGTTTATTCACCCTCGTAAATCACTCCGGAGGTAGGTGTTTCATGCAGCTCAATCCGGTGCATGGCGGGCAGGGCTGGCTTCAGGTGATCCCAGATCCATACAGCTATCAGCTCGCAGGTGGGGTTTTCCAAACCGGGGATCTCGTTCATGAGTTTATGATCGAGCTGTGTTACCACAGGCTTGATGATGGTTTTCAGTTCTGCAAAATCAATGATCCAACCAAATTTGGGATCGGGCTTGCCCTTCAGCCACACCCGCAGCCGGTAGGTATGGCCATGAATGTTTTTACATTTATGCCCATCGGGCACATTGGGTAAAAAGTGGGCTGAATCAAAGGTAAATTCTTTATAGAGTAACATAGGGCGCAAAAGTAGGAAAGAATTGGAATAAGAACCTGACTTTGGTCAGGTTGGTTGACAAGTTAACAAGTTGACGAGTTAACCAGTTAATAAAAAGGCAAAAAGCCCATTCCCAAAAAGGAAAGGGCTTTTTGCCTTTGGCTGTATTTGCTTGAAGCTTACGGCTGGAAGCTTGCAGCTCTGCCTTACTTATGCAACGTAATTGTTCCTACGTTTGTTTCTTTGCCAACTGTTACTGATACATTGTTAATAGTTGTATCCTGGTAACCGTTGCCGGCATTTATGTTTACAGAATAAGTTCCCGTATTCAAACCACGCACCTTCCACTGTCCATCAATCCATGGCAAATCATAGGCAGTATCAGTAGCATTGTACACCGTTACAATTGATTTGGAATTACCCGGTTTTATTACGCCTTTTACT
>CBIMFG010000799.1:0-3420 GCA_966243125.1 uncultured Niastella sp. | reverse complement strand
CCGGTGCAACGGGCACTACTTATACGCCTGCATCGCCGGCAGTTACTACTTACTACCGGGTGAGAATTGGTTTTGGATCAATTGTCCTGTATGCCAACACCGTTCGTTTAAAAGTGAAACAGCCCCTCACTACCAATATTCCCAATAGTACAACAGCTACAGCCAGCCAGACTGCCATATCAATGCCGTCTTATCCGTCGGGAACGGACCCTAACAATCAGAATTATATTCAAAGCAGAAGTTTTTTAAAACCCGGTATAACCGACCTTGCCACAGCCAATGCACAAACGGCTATATCAGATGTATTGCAGGCCACCGATTACTTTGATGGATTGGGGAGGCCCATACAAAATGTGGCAAAAGGCACCACCCCTTCGGGCCACGATATGATTGCAACCACCTGGTATGATCAATTCGGCAGGGTAGCACAAAAGTATCTGCCTTATACTGATAACCTTTCTTCGGGCAATTTCAGGATCGATCCCAATACACAGCAGCCTTCATTCTATAACAGCATCTTCAATAATACGGAAGGTTTTTATTATTCCAATACCGTATTTGACAACACGCCATTGGACAGAGTGCTTAAAGAGACCGCGCCGGGGAAAAGCTGGACCGGCTCAGCAAGAGGAACAAGAACAGAACAAAGAACCAATAGGGTAGAGGAAGATGTAAAGATCTGGGCCATAAGTGTAGCTCAGGGAGCGGTACCACAGGTTACCGGCGCTTTTAACACAGGGCAACTCTTCGTTACCGAAACCACAGATGAATCGGAAAGCAAGGTAATTGAGTATAAAAGCAAGGAAGGACGGGTAATACTTAAAAAACAATTGGCCGGCGATGTTTATTGCGAAAGCTATAATGGTTGGATCAGTACTTATTATATCTATGATGATTATGGCCGCCTTCGCTGGGTGCTGCAGCCGAAAGCGGTTGAATGGCTGCTTTCCAATAGCTGGGATCTTGCCTCAGGCATTACAGTTCAAAATGAGCTTTGCTTCCGCTATGAGTATGATGCAAGAGGAAGGATGATCATTAGAAAAGCACCGGGCGCAGGCGAGGTTTGGATTGTTTATGATAATAGAGACCGGCTGGTAATGACGCAGGATGCAAACATGAGAGTACAAACTACCAAACAATGGCTGGTAACCAAATATGATGATCTCAATCGCCCAACAGGCACTGGTCTTCTAAATGATGCAGGCAATCGCAGCTATCATGAAACCCAGGCAGCGCTGGGAACCATTCCTTATCCATCGACGGCCTCCGGTTATGATGTATTAACCGAGACTTATTACGATAACTACACTTATACAGGAGCCAAAGCCTACGATGCAACGCTGAACGCCAACCTTAACGCGGGTAGCAATCCTTATGCTGAAACGGTTATCAATAGCAGTTTTACAAAAGGAATGGTAACCGGCACAAAAACAAAAGTACTGGGTACCGGCACCTACCTTATAAACACGGTTTATTATGACAGTAAAGGCAGGGTAATAGAAACAAGAGCAGATAATATTAGCGGGGCAGAAGATATTACGGTGAATCAGTATGATTTCTCCGGTAAACTGCTTGGCAGTTACACCCGGCATCAAAAGACTTCGGGCCCCACGGTCACTGTACTCACCAGCATGGCGTATGACCATGCAGAAAGGCTGCTTAATATAAAGAAATCGGTGAACGGCACTGCAGGCAGAATGATGGCACAAATGAGCTATGATGAACTGGGTTACCTGAAGAAAAAAGAGCTGGGACAAAAAGCCGACTTAACCTTTCTTGAAACGCTTGATCATACCTTTAACATCCGGGGCTGGCTTACTTCAGTAAATAAAGACTTCACCACCAATAGCGGCGTCAATACCAATAACCGTTACTTTGGAATGGAGCTTTCATATGACTATGGCTTTGCTCAAAACCAGTTCAATGGAAATATTGGCGGCATAAAATGGCGAAGCAAAGGCGATGGAGAGCAAAGAGCTTACGGCTTTGATTATGACAATGCAAACAGGCTCTAAAAGCGGATTTCAATCAAAATAACAGTGGGTGGAATGTGAGTGCGGGCATGGACTTTTCTGTATCCAACCTTACCTATGATGCGAATGGCAACATCAAAACCTTATGGCAGAAGGGACGGAACATTACCGGCAGCGACTTCATTGACAAGCTTAGTTATGATTATGGGCTTGGTACAGGAAATGAACTGAGAAATAAGCTCTTTAAAGTATCTGATAATATTAATAGCGCTCAATCTAAGCTTGGAGACTTTAAAGATGGAACAAATGGCGGTGATGATTATGACTATGATGCCAACGGTAATCTGAAATTGGATAACAATAAATCCATTTCGTCTATCGCATACAATCACATGAATTTGCCAGCCACGGTCAATGTTACAGGAAATGGAACCGTTAACTATATTTATGATGCCGGCGGCAATAAATTAAAAAAGATAACAACCGATAATACCCTGGCAGGAAAAACAGTCACCACTACAACCACCTACATTGGAGGAATGGTTTATGAAAGCAGACAGACTTCTCCGGCAGCACCGGACGATTACAGTGATAAACTTCAGTTTATTTCAACGGAAGAAGGTAGAGTGCGTTTAACTACAAATATAAATAATCCTTTTGCTTATGATTACTTTGTCAAAGACCATTTAGGTAATGTAAGAATGGTGCTTACGGATGAGGAAAAACAAAATATTTATCCGGCAGCTACCCTCGAAGGCAGCCTTACAACGGATGGCATACCCAATGCTGCCTTTAAAGAAAAGGATTACTACAGTATTGATGGCAATTATGTGGTACCCAAAGCAGATGCTACAGGTATTACGGATTATTACAACAAGAACGGAGAGCCGGCTGCTTTGGACCCGCCTGTAAATAACAATCCCAATAGCGATGTAACGGCCAATAGCGAAAAATTGTATAAACTCAATGCTGCCACCAACAAAACCGGCCTGGGCATCACATTGAAAGTGATGGCAGGCGACCAGGTAAATATTTTTGGCAGGTCCTATTGGTTCAATTCGGGCGGCAACTTTAATGACAAGTTCCCTATTCCTGTACTGGGATTACTCGATGCATTCCTGGCCAGTCCGTCCATGGCCGCAAAAGGAATTGCCGCAGCCACCCTGAATACAACGCCCTTTGCCGATGCTGCAAGCGCTTATTTGCAACGCTCGGACAACCCCGGCTATCTGGCTCCCTGGGCATATATAAACTGGGTTTTATTCGATGAGCAGTTTAATTATGTCAGCGGCGGTGCAGATAGAATAGGCGCCAGTGGCGTAGTGAAAGTACATGACAACACAACTATACCTTCTATACCTGTTACCAAAAACGGGTATATCTTTGTATATTGTAGCAACGAAAGCAACTACAGTGTGTATTTTGACAACCTGCAGTTGGTTCATAC
>CBIMFG010000798.1:0-3422 GCA_966243125.1 uncultured Niastella sp. | reverse complement strand
TAAGGCGGGCCTGTTCAATACCTTTGCTTACCAGGTATTTCACAACTGCCTGCGCGCGGTTATTGGAGAGCGCCAGATTATCAGCAGCTTTACCAACATTATCGGTATGGCCGCTGATCTGAATTTTAAGTGTTGGGTTCTCTTTCATTAACTGGAAAATATTATCCAGCTCAATGGTTGATTCGGGCTTCAGATCAAACTTACCCGATTCAAAAAAGATATTCTTTAACACCACGCTGGCATTGGCCTCAATGGGTTGGAGGGGGATGTCGATATTGTAAGTACTGTCGGGTGTTTTCTGGCTCAATGAAAAGTTTTCTGAGAAGAACAGATAACCCCGGCGTTTTACATTGAACGCATAATCTTTGCCAACAGGCAAGGTAATAAGATAATTACCGGTGGCATCGGTTTGCACCCTGCTTATTACTTCGCGGTTGCTCAGGTCGGTTAGTTCAACACCGGAAGGCAACCCTTTCAATGTTTTTTTGTCGAACACCTTCCCTTTTACCCACAGTGTTCTGGAGGGGCTAACATCTTCGCGCAATTCAAAAGAATACAGGTCAAGGCCGCCGCGGGTATCGGTGCGGTCGCTGGTATAATAAGCGGTTTTTCCATCAGCAGCAACCACCAGGCTGCCCTCATTTTCAATGGTATTAATGGGGTAGCCAAGGTTTACAGGTTTACCCCAGCCTTTGCTTTGCTTTTTTGACATAAACAAATCGGAGCCGCCATAACCCAGGTGTCCACCAGAGGTAAAATAAAGCGTTTGGTTATCGGCATGAATAAAAGGGGCACTCTCATCGCCGATAGTATTTATTTCAGGACCAAGGTTTTCAGGATCGCTCCAGCGGCCATTGGGCAACTGGTGGGTAACATACAGGTCCTGACCGCCATAACCGCCGGGGCGGCCGCTGGCAAAATACAGATCGCGTTTATCGGGCGAAAGGCTGGGCGCCGATTCCCAGGACTCCGTATTAATGCGGTTGCCCATGTTCTCAGGTTTGCTCCAGCCCTGGGGTGTTAAGTAAGAAATATACAGATCACAACTGCCATAACCATAAGGGAAATTACAACCCGTGAATATGAGCCATTGGCCATCCTGCGAAATATTCGAAGCGCCTTCGTTCAGATTAGAGTTGATATCACCAGGTAAAGGAGCAGCCTTTGTCCAATGGCCATTCTCTAAATGCGATTCATAAAACTCTTCATTACCATTAACGCGGCGGGTAAATATAAAATCTTTGTCATCGATGGTAAACGTGGGAAAGTATTCCAGGTGTTCACTATTAATGCTATCGCCCATGTTCTTTGGCGCAAATTTGTAATTATTGGCGGGGTGCTGATTGCTGTAATCTATTGCAAACTGATAGGTTTTACGGCGATAATCAGCAGCTTTTTTACTTTGTGCATTGATGTTAGGAAGAGATAAAAAATCCTCTATGGCCTTTAATGCTTTTTGAAATTCACCAATGCCAGCCAGGTTAATGGAATAGGGGAGGTTGTATTCTTTAAACCAGGTGCTATCAATAGCTTTTGCTTTCTCGTAGTTTTCAATAGCATTGGGATAGTTCTTTTGTTCAGAATACAAACCTGCTATAGATAAATATGCTTCCAGATAGCGGGGATCTATTTTAATAGCGTTCTGCAGGGTTTTTATACTTTCTGCATACTGGCCATTCATAGCAATGCCATAAGCTTGTTCAAAAAGGGCTTTTGCCTTTTTACTTACTTTATCAGGATCGTATTGGGCCCTGGCCGAACAAAAAAGCCCAATCAGCATGGATATTGCAATAATCTTTTTTATCATCTGGAGGATTTATTGGGAATGACCAATTAAAATCATTCCAATTTTAGAATTAAAGATAAAATTCCACCCCCGATTAGACGGTGTTTTCTGCCAAAAAGTTTATAAGAAAGCGTTATAAATGGCCATTAAGGCACGTGAATATATTTGTGTAGTTGAAGCGAGAACTCCCACCGCGGATTATCTTTAATATAATCGATGATAAGTGGGGTTACAGCAGCTGATTTGCTCCATTCAGGTTGCAGAAATAATTTACAGGAAGGCGAAACAAGGGCCGCATACTTTTCAGCCCATTCAAAATCACTTTTGTTATAGACCACCACCTTCAATTCATTGGCTATTGGTAATATTTCGGGAAGGGGGGCTTTGAATTTTTTCGGCGATAAACAGATCCAGTCCCAGTTACCGCTCACTGGCGAAGAGCCTGAGGTTTCAATATTGGTGGCAAAACCGGCTGCATGCAGGGCATCGGTCAGCGCATTAAGGTTGTGCATCAACGGTTCGCCCCCGGTAATTATGGCCATGCGGCCAGGATGTGCACTGGCCGCAGTTACAATTTCATCGATGGTTTGTAAAGGGTGTTTGTCAGCCTCCCAGCTTTCCTTTACATCGCACCAAACACAACCCACATCACACCCGCCAAGGCGAACGAAATAAGCGGCTTTTCCCTGGTGATAGCCTTCGCCTTGCAGGGTATAGAAGGCTTCCATTACAGGATATTGTATAGCAGGTTGTGTTGATACCATAGACACAAATTTACTAATGTGCCCAATAGCACACCAGTATTATTATCACATTAAAGTATTTCTAGTTTTTATCAATACAGGCCTTGTACGTATTTTTCATCAGCGCGGCAATGGTCATGGGACCAACACCACCTGGTACCGGTGTTATCCAGGAGCTTTTAGGTGAAACAGTATCAAACTGCACATCGCCTTTTAAAGCATAGCCTCTTTTTTTAGTGGCATCAGCAACACGGGTAATACCTACGTCAATTACAATAGCGCCGTCTTTTACCATATCAGCCGTAACAAACTCAGGTTTGCCCAGGGCAGCCACAATAATATCGGCCTGCAAACACAGTTCTTTTAAATTTTTGGTGGCTGAATGGCAAATGGTAACGGTGCAATTTCCAGGGTTAGTATTGGCGCTCAGCAATATGCTCATGGGGCGGCCTACAATATTACTACAGCCAATTACCACGGCATGTTTGCCTTTTGTATCTATTTTATAGTGTTCCAGCATCAGCATTATGCCGTGCGGGGTGGCAGGAATAAAAGTAGTAAGCCCTTGCACCATTTTGCCCACACTCACCGGGTGAAAACCATCCACATCTTTTGAAGGATCAATGGCGTTGATCACTTTTTCATCAGAAATATGTTTAGGCAAAGGCAGCTGTACCAGAATACCATCCACGTCGGGATTGTCGTTCAGTTTCTCAATTGTTTCCAGCAATTTGAACTCGGTGATGTCATCCTCAAGGCGAATGAGCGTAGAGTGGAAACCGATCTCTTCACAGGTTTTTACTTTAGAACCAACATAGGTTTCACTGGCTCCATTGTTGCCCACCAATACGGCGGCCAAATGCGGAACTTTTCTGCCTTCCGCTACCAGTTGA
>CBIMFG010000797.1:0-3424 GCA_966243125.1 uncultured Niastella sp. | reverse complement strand
ATGCGTACGGTCAATGGCCAGCTGTACAACCGCCGGGTTCCACCAGGGGTCAACAATGTATACATAGTCAGCCGCTGTAAGGTTCAAACCCACACCACCCGCCTTCAGCGAGATCAGGAATACCCGGCAATTTTCATCGTTCTGAAAACGCTGAATGGCCCGCTCCCGGTCAATGGCCGAAGTGCTGCCATCGAAGTATTCATAATCAACTTCCAGTTCTTTCAGCTTTTCTTTAATGAGTGCCAGCATACCCAGAAACTGGGAAAACACCAGTGCTTTGTGGTTACTAACACCCTCTGTGATCTCACGTCCCAACTCTTCGAGTTTTATTGAATGGTTCGGGAATTTCTCCGCTTCATTCAAAATAGCTGGTGAATCACAGATCTGACGCAGTTTCATTAAGCCCTGCAGGATGGTGAGCTGTGATCGTTGTATACCGTTCTGTTCAATGGTACCCATGATCTTATCGCGAAAATCGTTGCGGTAAGCATCATAAATAGCCATTTGTTCAGTGCCCATTTCACAGAACAGGATGGTTTCAATTTTATCTGGCAGGTCCTTAGCCACCTGCTCTTTGGTACGGCGCAAAATGAATGGATATAACAATTTGCGTAAGTGATCTTTGCGATCTGCTTCGCCAAATTTGTCAATAGGTATAGCAAATTCCTGCCTGAAGAACTCCACACTACCCAGCATGCCCGGGTTCAGGAAGTTCATTTGGGCAAAAATGTCGAACGTATTATTCTGCAACGGCGTACCACTTAAACAGATCCTATTCTTCGATTGCAGTAAACAGGCTGCCTTGGTAACCTTACTGGTTGGGTTCTTGATGGCCTGCGATTCATCAAGCACTACATAATCGAATGGTATTTCAACCAGCAGTTTTATATCGCTGCGCAAAGTACCATATGTGGTAATGATGATCTCTGCATTCATGAACTGCTCCTTGCCTCTTGTTCTTTCCCCTCCATGGTGAATATAGTAAGTAAGCGTAGGAGTAAATTTCTTGATCTCATTTTCCCAGTTAAACATCAGCGTGGTTGGGCAAACTACCAATGCGCGTAATTTACCCTGGCTGGTGCGGTAATAGTTCAGGTACGATAATGCCTGTACGGTTTTACCCAAACCCATGTCATCGGCCAATATACCACCCCAACCTATTTCACTGAGATAATGCAACCAGTGATACCCATGCTCCTGGTAAGGGCGCAGAATGCTTTTCAGGTGCTCAGGAAGCGGGATCTCTTTTATTTTATTGAAACCTTTTAGTTGTTCATATTTCTCTTCCAGTTTCAATACCAGTTCTTCTTCACTGCGACTGTCGTACAGTTCGTCAATCACGCTCATGTGGTATTTTGAAAGGCGCAACTGGTTTTGTTTGCCTTCACCCACGCGGAATAACAGCGAGTATTTTTTGATCCACTCTTCTGGCAAAATACCCAGGGTGCCGTCGTTCAGTTGTACAAACTGTTGCCGGTTGGCCAGCGCCTTCTTCACATCGGCAATGGTTACTTTTTGATCGCCAAACAGAATATCAACCCGTGCATCAAACCAATCGGTATTGCTGCTGATGTGGATCTTTGTTTGCGGGCGGGCGGTATTAAAGCGGAAGTTCTTCAACGCATCAAACCCAAACACCGGGATCTTCAATTCCTTCATGGCATCTACAAACAGGAAGAACCAGTTGTTCTTCAGCACATCACTGCCTTTCAACGCCAGCTGCTGGCCACCTTCAGGACGAATAAATCCTGAGTGCAGCGCTTCCAGCTTTTTTATAAACTGTACTTCCTTTTCTCTGTTCCGGTGAACGATCACCACTTTCTCTGTATCGGGTATTACCAGTTCATCTTTACCGCCGGGTTTTGTTTCGAACCCTTTGTAAGAGAACAATGGTTGAAAGACCAGGTAATCGCCTTTTTCCTGCAGCACCACTCTTTTTTCGGGATCGCCGTCTTTTACTTCACTCACCAGGCTGCCATCAAATTCAACATGGTACTCCTTGGTAAGCGGCAATACCATCTTACGCAATTGCTCGGGCCAGTCGGCTTTTGAATACACCAGTTTTCCTTTGCCATGAAACTGAGTTACCAGGCTAACGTCTTCTGGTTTATCCCACAAAAACAAATTGTCGTTATAGAAGAACAGTAAACTACTGTTAATGCCATTTTCGCTGATGTTCACCTGCTGGCCATTCAGTTTTACCCAGCATTCAATTTCATAATTGCTTTTGCCGGCAATTACTTTAAAGAAGGGCGTTATAAAATCAGTTACTATACCAGCGGTATGCAGGTTCTCGGTTTTGAAAGTTTTTTTGCCATTCAGGTAAAACACAAATGGGTTGGCCGCTACTTCTGCAATCAGTTTTTTCAGTTTGGGATGCAGGTATTCCACCATCAGGGCCTTGGTTTCTTCGGGCAGGTCATCTTCTTCATTATGAACAATGTTTTCCCAAATGCCGCTGAAGGGCGAATTGCGGTTAAGGTATTTTGTTACCTCCGCCTCCTGCATTTTACGCAGCTGGGGCATCAATTGCCGGTCGCTCTCACTATACACTTCCAGGTTCACAAATTTGGTAAGGTCCAGCTTTTCTACCTTGCCGGTAAATTGTGTGGCTTCTTCATTCATTTCGCCACTGATGGCGTCCACTTCAAAGCCGGGATAACTTTCATGGTTGAAATTAAATACCACGCCTATACGCTGCGTGTATTTAGGGCCTGCATCCGGAACATCGGTGGCTACTATTTCTTCATCTACCGGTGCTACCTCTACAGGTTTTGGTTTGGAGCGTGCAGCATCCTGTGGTGAAATACGTTTGATGGAAGTATCCAGAACCCGCAAAAATGGTTTGCCATCTTTATAGGTAAATTCAAACTTGCCTTCGAGGTTATCGCTTAACTGATAACCATAGGCTTCCAGCAGTTTATTTTTTTCTTTATCCCAGTTGCGAATGGTATCGAAGTAATAGGGACCATATGCATTCAACAATTGCAGAAAAACAATCACCTTAGGCAAACACAAGGGATGCAGCGCATCTTCATAATTACAACTGGTATCAAAATTTCGTTCTTCGTTCTTGCGGATCACCACTTTCCAGGGCGTGCCATCAATTGTTACGGTGGCTTTCACCACTTCGTCCTGGGCAAACTCAATATCTGCACGTTGCGTACGTAAATATTGTTCTGCTGCGGTATATGCTTCAGGCGAACACAGTAAGCGTAATGTTTTGAGGTCAATGAATTTCATCTTCAAAACAGTATGCTTCTGATCGTAATCAACTTTTTCGGTCTTCAGCATATTTTTATCCAGCATCTCCTGCAGCTGAATAAGCGCCGCCGCTTCGTGGCGGCAGATATCACCTAAATTATAGGGACATGCACAACGTACCGAAAGGGTACGTGCATCCTTAAACTTCTGTATGTTTACT
>CBIMFG010000796.1:0-3426 GCA_966243125.1 uncultured Niastella sp. | reverse complement strand
TATCCTACTTCTTTAGCCAGGCTTAAAGCTTCTTCCAGGCTTTCCAATAAACCTTCGCCACCAGGTACCACAGGTACACCGGCTTTGATCATGGTTTCTTTGGCAGTTATTTTATCACCCATTGACCTGATCTGGTCAGGAGTGGGTCCAATAAATTTGATGTTATGTTCGCCGCAGATCTCCGCAAAACGGGCGTTTTCGGCCAAAAATCCATATCCGGGGTGAATACCGTCGGCATTGGTGATCTCTGCCGCGGCCATAATGTGCGGGATGTTAAGATAGGAATCGGAGCTGGCAGCCTTACCAATACAAACAGCTTCATCGGCAAACCGCACGTGCAGGCTGTCTTTATCGGCGGTGGAATAAACAGCAACCGTTTTGATGCCCATTTCTTTACAGGTGCGTATCACCCGAAGGGCTATTTCTCCACGATTGGCAATTAATATTTTCTTGAACATTGAATTTAATTGTTAATGTGCTAATGTGCCAATATGCCAATGTGCTACTCACGCCCATTAGCCTATTATCTCATTAGCTAATTAAGTTAAGCTGGTTCAACCAGGAACAACGGTTGGTCGTACTCTACAGGTGAAGCATCTTCGACCAATACTTTTACAATACGGCCTTTTACTTCGCTTTCGATCTCGTTGAAGAGTTTCATGGCTTCAATGATGCAAACAGCTTTACCAGGAGAAACTTCATCACCTATTTCAACAAAGGCTGGTTTGCCGGGTGCTGAGCTGCGATAGAAAGTACCAATCATCGGGCTCTTAATAGTAATAAAGTTGTCGGGAACCGCATCTGCAGCTTTTGTTTTATCTGCAGCAGGAGTAGTTGCCTGTGCAGCAGGCTGATTGGCTGCCATTTGCTGTGGCATAGCAGTCATCATAGGAGTATGTACAGGAGCTGCAATGACATTTTGAACCGGTTCTTCTTTTTGCTTGATGGTTAATTTAAATCCCTTTTCTTCAATCGTCACTTCCCCAATATTTGATTTGTTGATCATTTTGATCAACTCCTGAATTTGCTTAAAATCCATCTGTTAAAAATTTTAGTTTGTCGTTTAAGTCCTGTATAACAGGCGGCTAAGATAAGGATTAGACGCTAAATATATCCAAAACCGTTTTTTTATGTTAGCCGCTCAGTTTTACCCAAAAAAAGAGGACAATGGCTTTTGAGGTCCATTGTCCCGGTATAACGTAAGATTTAGTATTATTCTTTTACGCGTTCAACATATTCACCTGTTTTCGTATTTATACGAATCAGCTCGCCTTCGTTTACAAACAGCGGTACGTTTACGGTAGCGCCGGTTTCAACAGTGGCTTGCTTCAGGGTGCGGGTAGCGGTATCGCCTTTTACGCCAGGCTCGCTATAAGTTACTTTCACTACAATTTTATCAGGCAGTTCCACACTCATCGGTAAATCGCTTTCGGTGTTGATGAGTACTGAAACCTCTTGTCCGTCTTTCAGGAACTGAGGAGCATCCACCAGGTTCTCGGCAATGGCTATTTGCTCAAAAGTTTCTGCATCCATGAAGTTGTACCCTGTATCGTCCTTGTACAGGAACTGGAAAGATTTGCGTTCAACACGAACGGGGTGAATGGTATCACCGCTGTTCCAGGTCTTTTCACTACTGCGGCTATTGTCGAGCCCTTTCAGTTTTGCCCATACCTTGGCAGCAGCCCGGGCAGTTTTATTTTCACCAAATTCAACCACTGTGTATAAACTTCCATCCAGTTTAATGATCATGCCGCGGCTGATATCTGAGGTATTTGCCATAAATGATAAAAATTTCAAAAGTCAAAAAACAGGTACCAATTCTAAAAAGAGACGGCAAAATTATGGCAAAATTGGCAGGTTGCAAAATGCGGGATCACTGTTCTTTTGACGGAGCGGCTGGTTTGGGTTGCTCAGCTTGTTTTGTTTTTACCCCGGCCTGCGGCTTAGCTTCTGTGGCTTCCTGGGTTTTGGTTTCGGGTTTTGGCTTTATAATTACCTGTTCAGGCGCTGATTTTACAGGGTTTGCCAGCACTATCTTATCTGCGGTAACGGTAACGTTATCACTAAAAGCCACTTTTGCCGGTTTACCTTCAACAACAACCTCAGTTACCTGGCCGGTCTTTTTTACAGTGGCCTGTTCTGCATTAATGATGGTAACCGGTTGGGGCTGGGCGCCCCTTCTAACGGGCCTCCCATTGGCTATTAACATATACCCGTTGCTGGGCGTTACAACCACCTTTCTGGTTTGCCCTTCCATCATCTTAGGTGAATTTTTGACAACAACCTCGCCTATCGGCTTGTCTACAGCCACCACTTCGTTGTTATTAACTGCAGTAGCTGGTTTTATGGATGCATGATCTCTCTTAAAGCCCATTACTGTTTTTGGCAATAACCTGATTTGGTGAGTGGAAACTTCACCATATTTTTCTTCATATTGTTTTTTGTCTTTATTCCAGTCTGTAAGGGAAATAGCCAGTACTATTTTATTGTCTTTGTCTTTTACTATCACGGTGGCTTCGCCGTGATTATCAACTACATTAACGCAAAAGCCCTTTTGGTTGTAACAATCCTGGGCAGGAACTGGAGGCGGTGGGGGCGGAACCGGTATTACGTTCACCAATTCCGGCGCTTTTGGAGCCGCCGAAAGCGCCAGTTTTGTGGGGGCTTCAGGAGCTTTAGGGGCAACTGGCGCGTCTTTTATTTCAACGTCAGCCTTAGCTGTTGGCACCGGTGGTACCGGCGGCGGCGGTGGAGGCGTTGGCACCGGACCATATTTGGCCTCAAATGCGGCCTTCTCCTTGGGATTACTAAGATCGTACGTTTCTACTTTTTTATTCTTTAAGGTTACGGTAACCTTGTTATTACTTAAACTTACATCTATGTTTTCAAGGTCCTTCAAACCTGGCGGTACTTTTTCAGCAGCTGGTACCGTATCGGTTTTCAACGTTTGCAAAGGTTGGTGTTGTGTTTGTGTAGCGTTGCGAAAGGCCAGCAACACCACAACCAATAAGGGCAGCAAAAACAGGAACCTGATCAGGTGCACCCGGGCACTTTGGTTTTTGTTCATCATGGCTATGCGTTTTTTGAGTGACGAAAAATTGAAATTGTTGGCTATACTAAATGAATTGACTCCAATAACTTTTAACAGCAGGTACTGGTATTGTTTGCGATCGAGGCCGGTTTGCAGCACCTGCTGATCGGCAATAAACTCCAGGTTCTGGCGAATGTCGTGTCGTAATAACCACGCAAACGGATTGTACCAGTTAAGAATACACAACAGTTCGCTCCACATAATATCCAGCGAGTGCCGTTGCTTTACATGTATGAATTCGTGTCGAATGATCTCTTTCAACTCATGCTCGCTGTGCTGATGTTTGTTTACATAAATACCCCGGCCATACGAAAATGGCATTACCGGCGCATCAA
>CBIMFG010000795.1:0-3426 GCA_966243125.1 uncultured Niastella sp. | reverse complement strand
CTACTGTACCTGCCAACCTGTTGGGTTTTAATGAAGCTAAACTTACAACAGCCATTGATTCTATTGTAACCGATGCCATAAAACAAAAAGCCATTCCCGGCGCTGTAGTGCTGGTGGCTCAAGATGGTAAGATCGCTTATGAAAAAGCGTTTGGGTATTTAACTTATGATAGTACCGAACCGGTTTATCCTGAAACCATTTACGACCTGGCTTCTGTAACCAAGATCATGGCTACTACTTTATCGGTAATGAAATTATACGATGAAGGCAAACTGGATATTCAAAAAACGCTGGGCGATTACCTGCCTGTAACCCGCGGTACCAACAAAGCGCCGTTAAAGCTGTGGGATATTTTATTACACCAGGCAGGGTTGAAAGCGTTTATTCCTTTTTATCGCGAAACGGTTGATGCATCTAACAACCCACTGCCAGCCGTTTATCATACTGATCCTGATAGCATTTACAGCATACAGGTGGCTTCCCATTTATACATTCGTAAAAATTGGGAAGATACCCTTATGACACGCATTTTAACCAGCTCGCTGGAACCAAAGGGTAAATACATTTACAGCGATAACGATTATATTTTCCTGGGCAAGATCGTGGAAGCGATCACTAAAATGCCGCTGGATGTATATGTAAAGAAAACTTTTTATGATAAGCTGAACCTGTTGGAAACAGGCTTTAAACCTGCCGACCATTTTCCGCTTGATTATATTGCACCTACTGAAAATGAAAAAGGTTTTCGCAACCAATTGCTGCATGGCTATGTGCATGACCCCGGGGCAGCCCTGTTTGGCGGAGTGGCTGGCCATGCCGGTTTGTTTAGCAATGGCTATGAGGTAGCTGTGCTGGCGCAAATGTTGTTGAATGGTGGCGTGCTGAATGGCCAGAATTTTTTTAGCCGCAAAACGGTAGATTACTTCAATCAATATCATAGTGAAATCAGTCGCCGCGGACTTGGTTTTGATAAACCTGAAAAAGACAATGCTACCCGGGCAGAACCCTATCCCTGTGCTTCTGCTTCGCCGCAAACGTTTGGGCATACCGGTTTTACCGGCACCTGTTTTTGGGTTGATCCTAAAAACAATTTGATCTTTGTTTTCCTCAGCAACCGGGTAAACAGTCCCGACCCAAGCAGGTTCCTGAAAATGAGCATCAGGCCTAAAGTACAGGAGGCTATTTACCAATCACTGAAGCCTTATTAAAATATTACCGCACTTAGTAAAACAAGAATGCCCCGAACTTTTTCGGGGCATTCTTGTTGGTGAACATATGGCACCAAGCAAACAACCCGAAGTATGGCTGCGTGGCGCATTGCCCGGCTTTCCGGCATTGGTACAACCAATAGCGCACGCATTATTACAGGCAAAGGATGAGATCCATAACAAGATGGATAATTTTCCCGATGCCTTGCTTTGGGAGCGTCCGGCAGGTGTGGCTTCACCCGGTTTTCATTTAAAACATATGGTTGGTGTGCTTGACCGGTTATTTACTTATGCTGCAGGCCAGCCGCTTTCACCCACACAACTGGATTATTTGAAAGCAGAAGAAGTGGCGGGTGAAAATGATACTGTAACCTTCCTGCTTGTTAAACTGGATGCACAAATAACTGCGTCATTGGATGCCTTAAAAGATCTCGATGAAACCACACTCACCCAATTCAGAGGCGTTGGTCGCCAGCATTTACCTTCCACCGTATTAGGCCTGCTTTTTCACGCTGCAGAACATACCATGCGCCATACCGGTCAATTACTGGTAACAGCCCAGGTGCTTACACAATAACATTACTTTAAACACTAAAAGGACCATGCCGGCAGGCTGTTGAAGCCATGGAAATTGCAGAAAATCAACCGGCTGCATTATTTTCCGTTTGTCGTAAATGGGGGTAAATCCTTGCCACGCGGGCATCCCGCGGCGAAGAATGTACGTATAGTCTTAAACCAATGGTAATTTAGTCAACAATCTGTCTTAACTTATAGTAATTTTGCAAATTAACTAGAACAACAGACTACAATGATTCGTAAAGAACAGGTCCTGCAGGATGTAGTGATCAAATTTGCCGGTGATTCCGGAGACGGGATGCAGTTAACAGGCACACAGTTCACTAACAACACTGCTTTGCTTGGCATTGACCTTGCCACTTTTCCTGATTTTCCGGCCGAAATACGTGCCCCCCAGGGAACCCTGCCTGGCGTGAGTGGTTACCAATTGCGATTTTCGAGCGACCGGGTTTTTACCCCCGGTGATGAGTGTGATGTACTGGTAGCTATGAATGCCGCGGCGTTGAAGTCGAACCTGAAAGCCTTGAAAAAAGGCGGTAGGATAATAGCCAATACCGATGGTTTTGATCTGAAGAATTTGCGCCTGGCCAATTATCCCGAAGGCATTAACCCGCTGGAAGATGGCAGCCTCGATAATTATGAGGTCATTAAAATGGATGTGACTAAAATGACCCGCGAGGCGCTGAAGGAAATAGTTATGGGCACAAAAGAGAAAGACCGTGCCAAAAACATGTTTGTACTGGGTTTCCTGTATTGGATGTATAACCGGGATATGGAAAATACCATCCAGTTCCTGAAAGATAAATTCAGTAAGAAGCCTGAGATCCTGGAAAGCAACGTGAAGGTGTTACAGGCGGGTTATAATTTTGGCGATACTACCGAAACTTTTACTACTCGCTATAAAGTAGAAAAAGCCCGGATGGACACTGGTGAATACCGTTCCATTATGGGTAACCAGGCAGTGGCCTATGGCCTTATTGCCGCTTCTCAAAAAAGCGGTTTGCCTTTGTTCCTGGGTACTTACCCTATTACGCCTGCTTCAGATATTTTACATGAACTGAGCCGACACAAAGGCTTTGGTATAAAAACTTTTCAGGCAGAAGACGAAATTGCCGGTATTTCTTCGGCTATTGGTGCTGCTTATGGCGGCAACCTGGGTGTTACCACTACTTCAGGCCCCGGTATGGCATTGAAAGGTGAAGCTATGGGGTTGGCTGTAATGCTTGAAATTCCATTGGTGATCTGCGATATTCAGCGTGGTGGCCCTTCAACCGGCTTACCTACCAAAACCGAGCAAAGCGATCTGTTACAGGCTTATTATGGTCGTAATGGTGAATGTCCCATGCCAATTATTTCGGCCAGCACACCAAGTGATTGTTTTGATGCGGTGTATGAAGCCGTGCGTATTGCAGTACAACACATGACGCCGGTGATCTTCCTGAGCGATGGGTATATTGCCAATGGTGCTGAACCCTGGAAATTCCCTCAAAGCAATGACCTGCAACCAATAACAGTGAAATTTAAAACTGAGTTGGGGCATGGGGAAGATAAATTCCAACCTTATTTGCGTGATGAAAAACTGGTTCGCCCCTGGGCTATTCCGGGTGTGCCTGGTTTGGAACACCGCATTGGTGGTTTGGAA
>CBIMFG010000794.1:0-3428 GCA_966243125.1 uncultured Niastella sp. | reverse complement strand
CTTTGAATTCTACGAGCGTAACCGGCAGTGTGGTGGAACCGCACAAATTTGTATTGAACAAAAAGCTTTTACCGGGTCCATTGTCGCCGGCCAGAAAATTAGTTAACAGTCCCAATGTGCTGCCCAGGTTCAACACACCGTTGTCGAAATTGAGCGCAGCCGCAGGAGCACCGGTAAGAATGCGAGGGGTTGAACCGGCGCCACGGGAGTTGGAAACACCCGCTACGCTATAACCAAAAAGCGATACAGCATTTACTGAAAGAAACTCGCTGCCTAAGCTCACTGAAGCAGTGTATTGTGGGGTAGCAACATACGTTCCGCCCGAATTACCCAGGAACACATAGGCAGCGCCACCCACGGCATTGGCCTGTAATTGTGCTAACGTAGCGCCTGATGATAATGGTTCACCCACCACCAGATCGGTATACCCATCACAGTTTACATCATAAGCATTATCAATGGCAGCGCCAAACAGCACATTCAGGTGCAATGAGCTTAAGATATTCAACAAGCTGGTTGAGCGGGGCGATTCTATTACCTGGTCGCTGGTAACAGTTGCACCGGGTGTACTTGTTTTCTTTTTAAAGATGTGTACGTTGCCGCTTTGAATGGCAAGGCTGAGTGTATTAGGTAACAAACCGCCCAGGGGCGCGCCAATGGCAATGCTGCCATTGCGCAAACCGTTCAAACCTTTTAAACCTCTTACTTTATAACCGAATAAGTTGGCGGCATTGGCCAGCAAGCTGCCAGTACCTGATTTCAAAGTGGCACCTACCGTGTTGTTTATGCCGGCGCCGGTTCCATAAAAAATGTGTGCGGTTCCGCCCAAAACCTGACCGGTTACAATGCCGGTGAGTGACGACAGATCAACACCGGCCGGAGCGCCAACAATAACATCGGGCTTGCCATCATTATTATAATCACCAGCGCCATCAACACTAAACCCAAACAACAAACCGCTGGGCGAAAGCAAAGGCAGCGAAACCAGTCCTAACAATGACGAAGAAGGCGTTGTTAATTGAACGGGATCTGCCGATAAATTTTTAGAGGAATATACAAAGGCAGCGCCGCTATTAACAGCTCCACCACCTACACCCAGGTAGGCGGGTGCACCCACTACAATGTCTGATTTATTATCACCATCCAAATCGCCGGTGGCGGCCACAGAAAAACCAAAAAGGGCATTAACCGATACATTGCTTCCTATACCGGCAATGCCTGTGCTGAAGAAACCCGTACCATCTAATTTTATTTCAATAAAGTTTGTTGGATTGGCAGCGGCCGAATTACCACCAGGGAAGATATATACCTTACCGGCCTTCACAGTGGCTGTAGAAAATAAACCTGCGGTAGTAGCGGTATATGAATCAAGGGGCGCCCCAACAATAATAGCATTAATACCATCGCCGGTAACGTCGCCTGCATCAACACTCATCCCGAAAAGCGCACCGGTTACTGCTGTATTAGGCTGTAGGGTTTTGGCTGGCGTGGTTGACAAACCTGTTGGTGAGCCATAGAATACAAACACGGCGCCTACACTGGCCAGTGAGCCATTACCGCTAAAAATATTGGTGAGGGCAGGTGCGCTGATGGCAGCGTCACCATACCCATCGCCATTGACATCACCTAAACCTGTAACTGAGTAGCCATATAAAGAAGAATTTAATTGCAGGGAAGTAAGACCGCTGATCAACCCATCGGCCGAAGTATTCCATTCGGGCGTTTTATTAAGGGGATCAATGGTTACGGGATAGGCAGCCTCGCTGTCATTTACTTCAATGGTGAGTAACCCATTGTTAAAATGCATGGCAGCGGGTAAGGGCCTGTTATGGGCATCCCATACGTGCAGGTCCTGGTAAGCCAGTAACATTTTTTCTTCAGTATTATAAAAAGCCAGGCTGTTACTGCCCAGCAGCCGGGGCTGCAGCTCAGTAGCAGGTTCAATGGTTACCGTTAAGGCGCCACTGCCTGGCATTTTTCTGTTTATCAAAAAGTTCTGGCGCAGCCCATCACTGTTATTAATATATTGAACTGCTACGTTGTTGAATTGATACAACAGTTCATTGTTCTTATGTACCAGGGTACAGGCCTGGTCGGGCGTCCATTGAATATTGGAGCGGCCAATGCCTTTCAGGTTAAATGCAACCTGCCAGTTACGCTGCTGCGTAGGGGTAACTTTGTAACCTGCAGGAGAAATAAAAAAACCGGTGCGGCTGTTAATAGTAGCGGCACTAAACAAACCAGCCGTTTCCACCGGTTTTATTTCATATTCGAGTTGCTGTATGCTCTTTAATGCCTGGTTATACCAGTCAGAAGAAATATTGTTGGAGGTAGATTGTGCATGTACGGTAGCAGATAAGGGCAATACAATAGCAAGCACCACGAGTGGGTAAAAGTTTGGCTTCACGGTAAACATTTTTAGGTGAACAGTATTTGATAAGCATGCTTAATGCCACGGCCACAGCCGGCAAGGCATACGCATAACAGTAGTGTGTTAATACATTGATTAATGGAGGTAAGAAATATTGGAATTCGTACTATGGGAGATTAATGCCCGTAAGCTTTTCTGTAAATATTGGAGTGGTGTGGGTAATCCGGATTCTCGTTCGTTCTGATGTAAAATTAGATCGGAAGTAGTGTTCCTTTTACCTCTTTTAATTCAAAGAATACCGGCATCCGGTCAACAAACACTTAGTCATTTAGGTGAGCGTTACTTTTTGCTTGACCCAAATCAAGTATGCTATAGGTTAAAAAGTGAGGTAGGGGAAAATGCTTATACAAAACGAAGGTTTCTGCTCAAACGGAGAAATACACATGATTTTTCAGTGTTCATAACTTAGATGCAGGTGTATTAATTTATATATACTTGTTGAAAACCAATAGATGTATGAAAAGCTATTCAATTCGTGTAAGCAGTACTGACCGGGAAGAGGAATTTAAACAGCTGGCCCTGGAAACCGGTGGTGTGTTAGAAGAAGGCCATACGCTCATCAGGTTTGCGAATGATTGGGGGCGGGGGAGAATAAGAACATGGCACCTGGATGCAGGGTTGTATATGCGGGTGTGGGACCTGTACTTATTAAAGCCCATTGATTTTATTAAAGAAACATTACCCGTACATATTACCAATAACGGTTTTAGTTTATTGTGTATACATACTCCGGAATCGGTTGAGCTAAGAAGCATTAACCAACACCAGCAATTTAATAAAGTACGTGAACGGCGGTTTGCGCTGGTACCTGACTCAGCAACAGCAGCCTTTCAGTTAAATCCTGCACTCCCGGTTCAGCTGATCGATTTCTCCATGTCGGGTTACTGGATGAGGCAGCAACCTGGTTACCTGCGTATTGCCAAGTATTTTAATGATGGGTTTATGGAAGAGGGCGGCATGCCGGTGCTGATAGAAAACATTCAGTCAAAAGCCGGTC
>CBIMFG010000793.1:0-3428 GCA_966243125.1 uncultured Niastella sp. | reverse complement strand
ATGAAGTGCGCTTTAAACTGGCCCTTTCCCTGCACGCCGCCAACGACACCAAACGCAATGAGATCATGCCCATTAACGAAACCAACAACCTCAAGGCATTGATAGAGGCGCTGAATTACTTCTACAAAAAAACAGGTAACGAGATCACGTTCGAATACATCCTCTTTAAAGATTTTAACGATAGTATCAAGGATGCCGATGAGCTCATCAAAATTTGCCGCCAGGTGCCTGCCGACCTCGTAAATATTATTGAATACAACCCCATCGACGCCGCCCGTTTTGAAAAGCCCGAAGAAGATACCGTAAATCAATTCATGGCCTACCTGGAACGCAACCGCGTAAACGCCCGTTTGCGCCGCAGCCGCGGTAAAGATATTGATGCGGCTTGTGGTCAGTTAGCGAATAAAGACCAGTTATAATATAGAATGTCGAATATTAAATGTTGAATATTGAAGTAAAAACCGGGTTTTTACTTCAATATTCGATAATTGATATCAGCTATTCATACATTTAATAGCAACCGACAATCAATGCGCTCCACAATTCGCAAATTGCGAACCGCATACCTGTATTTACTTCAACATTCAATATTGGACATTTAATATTCAACATTTTAACAATCCATCTACGAAGATATTCTTACCTGCATTAAACCTGCTGCCCCGGTGGCCGTCTATGTTACTGTGCCCCATAAACCGGCATCTTAAACAGTAAATCAGAAAATTATGAAAAAAGTATTTATAGGAATGGCGTTGGCCGCTTTAGTAGCTACAACCGCTTGTGCACAGGACCAATCTTTAAGTAATGATCGCCCTAAAATGCACCACCACCGTGGCGATGCCCTGGCGCAACTGAACCTCACCGATGATCAAAAGAACGAAATGAAAGTTATCAATGATGACTTCAAACAACAAATGACCGATCTTAAAAAAAGTGAGGATAAGATAACCGTTACCGAGTGGAAGAGCAAGATGGCCACTATACGTAAAGACCACCACGCAAAAGTGGATAAGGTATTAACGCCAGAACAAAAGGCCAGTCTGAAAACCATGCACAAAGGCCATGGCAAAGGATTCCGTCAGGACAGGCACAACCGGATGGAAAGAATGAAAAAAGAACTGAACCTCACCGATGACCAATCAGCCGCTTTGCAAAAAAGCTTTGGTGAAACCATGCAAAAAATGAAAGCAGTAAAAGAGGATACAACACTCACCGACGATAAGAAGAAAGCACTATACAGAGTTCATAAGGACCAACAAGAGGCAAATATGAAATCGATCCTTACACCCGACCAATGGAATAAATATCAGGAACTGAAGAAAAATCACAGGCACGGAAAGCCTGTTCAATCATAAATGTTCCATGATTAAAGAGAGCTTTCCCGGCCAATAACCGGGAGAGTTTTTTATTTTGTACCTTTGCCGCTCATTACTGTTGAAAAACAGCAAACTACTACACAATGGCACAAGGTTTTAAAAAATTTATGGGTAATGGCGACAGCGGCGCCAAAAAGAAAGAACGCATTCGTCAGGAAAAGAAAAAAATTCGCCAGGAAACCAAAGAATACTTCGAAAAGAAAAAGCAGGAAGCCCGGGAAGCCAGGTCTAAGGGCCAGGCTGGTGGTTATCAGGCGGATAGAGGAAGACAGGAACATGCAGACAAAAAAACAGCCCAAAGCTTTAAGCCTAAAGCTGAAAGCAATACAGGCTATAAAAAAGCTGCTGGCTTCAAGCCGAAGGCCGAAGGCAGAACGCCTGAAGCTTTAGGGTTCAAACCAAAGGCAGCAAGCCCCAGGCCGCAAGCTACAAGCAAAACAGCCCAAAGCCCAAAGCCTACAGCTGAAGGGAATACGGCTAAAGCTCCAAAAACGGGAACCAAACCGGAAGTTGGTGACCGGCAACCGGCAACTGGCTCCATGCCCCTGAACAAATTCATTGCCCACTCAGGCATTTGTTCACGCCGCGATGCAGTGGATCTGATAAAAGCAGGGAAAGTAATAGTGAATGGCGCAAAAATGCTGGAGCCAGGAACTAAAGTAAGTGACAAAGACGACATTAAAGTGAATGGCAAAAAGCTGTTCATCCGCCGCAACCTCGTTTACATCCTGCTTAACAAACCCAAAGACTTCATCACCACTACCGAAGATCCGCAAGGCAGAAAAACGGTAATGGACATTCTGAAGAATGCTACCGAAGAACGGGTGTATCCTATTGGCCGGTTAGATAGAAACACTACTGGTGTATTGTTACTCACCAACGATGGCGAACTGGCGCAAAAGTTATCGCACCCCAGCTATGAAATAAAAAAGATCTACGAAGTAAAGCTCGATAAGCCCCTCGTAAAAAAAGATTTTGAAACCATTCTGAACGGTATTACACTGGAAGATGGTTTTGTATCTCCCGACTCAATGGCTTACGCCGATTCAAAAGATAAAAGCGTTATCGGTATCGAAATTCACAGTGGCCGTAACCGCATCGTACGCCGCATATTCGAACACATGGGTTACGATGTGCGCAACCTCGATCGCGTAATGTATGCCAACCTTACCAAGAAAAATGTAGACAGAGGCAAATGGCGTTTCTTAACCGAAAAAGAAGTACGCCTGCTCAAATACCTGAACGCCTCTTATACAAAAAACAAAAAAGATACTCGTGGTTAAAGCATCATTGGAGATCATTGCAGAAAACGATCATTTTATAGTTATCAATAAACCGCCGGGATTATTAAGTATTCCCGATCGCGAAGGGAAAGAAATTTCCCTCAAAGAAATTTTACAACAGAAATACGAGCAAATATTTACTGTTCACCGCCTCGACCGCGAAACCAGTGGTATCATTGTATTTGCCAAAGACCCCGAAACTCATAAGTTTCTGTCACAGGCATTTGAGGAAAGAACGGTAGAGAAATACTACCAGGGAATTGTAGTGGGCACCTTACCCGAAAAACAAAAAACAATTGACGCCCCCATTGCGGAAAACACGGTGAAAAGAGGGATTATGATCATTCACCAACGTGGTAAACCTGCCGTTACCGATTATGAAGTGCTGGAAGATTTTGGCAAGTTTTCATTCTTACAGTTCCGTATTCATACCGGCCGTACCCACCAGATAAGGGTGCATATGCAATACGTAGGTCACCCGCTGGTGTGCGATGAAGTATATGGCGATGGTAAACCAGTAAAGATCTCGTCTTTTAAACGCAATTATAAACTCAGCAAAAACGAGGAAGAAGAAAAACCTATTCTTTCAAGAACAGGGCTGCATGCTTACCGTTTACTTTTTACGGATGCGGAGGGGAATGAGTATGATTTGCAGGCGGAAATGCCGAAGGATATGAGGGCATTATTACAACAATTAAGAAAGAACGCATAAAGAAGTTGAAAAGTTGACCAGTTAACCCGTTTACGAGTTAACTGGTTAACTGATCTA
>CBIMFG010000792.1:0-3430 GCA_966243125.1 uncultured Niastella sp. | reverse complement strand
TGCAATAGCGTCGTCAATGCAGGCTTTTAAATAAGCAGGTTTATTATCTTCAGGCAGTGGTGTTATTTTCACGCCTGCTTCCCAGGGCAATCCGGGTTTCATAGCTGATACTGCTGCAGACAACTTTTCAGTAAACTCAGCGGCAATTTCTCTTTGTACAAAGATCAGCTTCAGTGCAGTGCAACGTTGCCCATTGAATGAAAGCGCGCCCAGTATACATTCGTTTACGGCTACATCAATGTTAGCATGCTTGGTAACAATGGCGGCGTTCTTTGCATCCAGACTCAGAATAGCACGCAAGCGGTTTACTTTCGGGTGCAATTTTTTGAGTCCGTTGGCAACTTTACTGCTACCAATAAAGGCCAACACATTCACCTTACCGCTTCCCATGATGGGTGAAATGATCTCTGATCCTTTTCCATATAAGGTATTCACCGTGCCTTTGGGGAATGCTTCTTTAAATGCATTTAATAAAGGATAATGACACAACACCCCGAATTTTGGTAATTTAAACAGAATGGTGTTGCCCATGATAAGGGCTGGTATCAACGTGGTAAAAATTTCATTCAACGGATAATTGAAGGGGCCCATGCTCAGCACAACGCCTAATGGCGCTCTTCTTATTTGTGCAATGGTGCCTTCTGCCTGCTGGAAGTGTGATGATTCACGGTCGAGATCTTTCAACGCATCGATGGTAAAGTTGATGTATTCAACGGTACGGTCAAACTCTTTGGTAGCATCGGCCAGTGTTTTGCCAATTTCCCACATCAGTAATTTGATCACCAGCTCACGTTGCTGGATCATTAAATACACAAACTTCTGCATGCATTTGATGCGGCCTTCTACCGACATGGTTGGCCATTCGCCCAGGCCATTGTCGTAAGCGGCTACTGCGGCATCCAATGCTTCTAATGATTCTTTAGGCGTGGTATTAGGAATGCTGCCCAATAACTTTTTCTGGAACCCATTTGCAGTTGGTATACAAACCGGAGAATAAATATTGGTAACGGGCCCATTCCAGGGAACCAGTTCGCCATTCAATAAATACTCCCGCTGGTGAATCTCAGTGATTTTGTAATTGTCGGGAATGCTGCTTTCTTCTTTAAACACCACAGGCAGTGTTCCTCGGTCGCTTGTCTGTTGTTGCATGAGAATTAATGGTTTACTTATCTTTTCTTATTCAGTTTCAAATGTACTTACTTTATAAATAAAAAAAAGCTATCAGTTGGTAGCGGCTTTTTATGTAATTGTTAGTTTTTATAGATAAGCTCCTGTTAAAAAACAGGAAAAAAAACTATTTTTAATGGTTATATTCCTTGTATTGTACGCACTGTATGAAAAAAGCCTTTTATTTCCGCCCCTTACTGATCAGCATACTGCTATGTTTATTAGCCCTTACTGCAGAAAAAGCAGCCGCTCAGGAAAACACGCTTTGTTTCGATCTGCAATTCCTGCCAACAAAAAAGATCAAAAAGCCTAAAGACACCACTTGCCTGTTGATAGAAAATGGCTTTATGTATAATAAGGCAGAAGAAATTGTAAAGTTATCTGGCCTGCCCATGAACTTCGTTGTTTGTAAAACAAACAATATTCAAAACGCCTTTGCAGCCCTTGATAAAAATGGCAACCGGTTCATCAGGTATGATGATGTGTTCATGAAACGCTTAAACACCGATTCCTCGGCCATGGAAAGTATGATCATGCTGGCGCACGAAATTGGACATCATATCTTTTTTCATACTGTTTTATCGGGCACCAATACCATGGCATTGAACTACCAACAATATGGGGTATCCGGTACTGCTACCTATGATCCTCAAAAGCTCAAACAGGCCGAAGAAGAGTATTACGAAACGCGAAGAAGGCAGGAATTGGAAGCTGACCGGTTTGCAGGCTTTATTATGGCAAGAAAAGGAATATCAATTGAACAGGTAACCGGTTTTTATAAAAAACTTGACAAATATTACGCAGGCAAAAATGAAGTCACCCACCCATCAATTGATAAACGAATAGACGCCTTAAAGGAAGGGTATGCTGAGGTAGCGGCGGCAAAAAACAAGCCAATAAACCTTTCGAAGCTGGGGAAGGATAAAGTGGAGTATGTATTTAATAATACCAATAAATTGGAAAGGAACAGGTTACTGAAAAAAATTCAACAGGATATTGCAACTGCCCTGTGGAGCATCAATGAGAAAAACGACAATTTAAGATATATTGTGATGGCCCAGGGTATATTCGGCTTTGGACCTAAGATACAAACAGCAGTAAGCGCCTATTTGAATAGAGATCTTAAGACTTACTCAACTGTAACAGTGGATGACGAAAATGATTTTTTTGAAACCTATCTAATACAATATTTTGTTCCTGACCTTAATGAAAAGCCGGGTTCCTATTGTTATGCCTATCATATCAAAGCAGGCTACTTTCATGTAGTTCTTTTTGATCCGGCAACTGAAGAATTTAAAATAGCCTATAAATCAAGATTTGCAGCTGATCAGATCAGCATAGAGGAATTAAAATTGTTATTTACCCGCACTTTAAAGGCAGAGGGACAAAAACATCTTAATAGTGTTTCACAATAACTTTAACACCCATTATTTATAGAATGAACAGCGAAACTACCAGGAAAATAGTCAATCAGCTACTGTTCTGTTTCATTTGTGTACTGGCTTTTTACATTGGCGTGGGTGGACTGGGAAATGAAGATTACAGCAATAAACTAGCGGCATTAAACAATCTAAAACCAGAAGGCAGCGATACTGCCGCTCTGAAGGAAGGGTTGATAGAGTATCAGAATGTGTTAGAAATGCGGCGCATTGAAGTGGTTGAACAACATAATAAATTTATGCGGTTCTATCCCTGGATGGAAGACCTGCCGGATATAATCTCGCTGCTTTTAACCTGCTGCGCCTTTAGTTTATTAGGGTCCTACATACTGATAGTGCGCGGGTTTACTGTAAGAAAAAGAAAAGTAGACCTGGCTGGCCATCCTGCAATTATCTTAAGCAGCTTTTTAACGGGCCTGGTAATTATGGGCCTATCTTACCTGTTACCATTGGTGCTAATTAACGAAGGAGGTAAGATCAGGCCATTTACCCTGATGTTTTTAAGTCTTTTTGGCGGAATGTACTCAAACACATTTTACGATAAATTATCTAAGTATGTTGGACAAATGTTTAAGATCGATTAGCTTGTTTTTATGTTTGATGTTTGCAATAAGCTGCGGTACTTTGAAAACGTTACACAGTGATAAAATACCTGCTGCCGTTGCGGAACATTTTTCAGTGATCAGTTTTGATTCAACAGGCATTATAAAACCGGAATCCTTTCGTTATGAAACAGATACCTATGTTTCAATATTCACTATAGAAGCATCTTTGATTGCGGGCAGGTTAAAAGGAACCCTTCAGGAGAAAAAATTCCCCAAAGA
>CBIMFG010000791.1:0-3431 GCA_966243125.1 uncultured Niastella sp. | reverse complement strand
CGGGCTGCATCACAAGGAGGTTAGGCAACGGCAGTTATTATACGAAGTACAAGAGCTGCACATGGAACATGCATTTTGAACCTGGAACTCTGAACTGAGAACAAAGAACTAAGAACTAAGAACTTTTTCCATTTGCATACTACGAGATCCTTTAATAAGAAAGTAAGTGTCTGTAAACTGCTTTTCTTTAAACCAAACCGCAGCTTCTGTAGAATTATTCATTTTAATAAACGGATGATCCAGCTTCAAAAAATCTCCCCCAACCAGCACAACGGCTTTCCAGGCATGTTGTTTAATAAGGTTAATAATGCCTTCGTGTTCCTGCAGGCTTTCGGCGCCTAACTCGGCCATACCACCCAGCATCAGTACTTTATCATTAGCCTGTATGTTGGCAAAGTTCTCAATGGCGGCCCGCATGCTGGTAGGATTGGCATTATAGGCATCCAGAATAAATTTATTGCCATCCTTTTCAATCAGCTGTGAGCGGCTGTTTGAAGGGGTATAATGTTCAATAGCGGTTCTTATCTTTTCATCAGGTATATTAAAATACTTGCCGGCTGTTATGGCCACCAGTACATTAGGCAGGTTATAAGCGCCCACCAGCTGCGTTTTTACAATGGGTATATGCGCGCCCTTTGAAATGGAGACAGTCAAAAAAGGCTCACTTTGCTGAATGGCGCCCTGTATTTCGGCTGTATTAATGGTGCCATATTTAACCACCGTGGCAATGCCTTTGCTCATGGTGTGCAGGTAATCATAATCCCACATTACAAAGGCAGTACCGCCATTGTCGCGTAAATAGTCATACAGCTCACCTTTGCCTTTACGAACCCCTTCAATGCTGCCAAAACCTTCCAGGTGCGCTTTACCGCAATTGGTAATAATGCCATGCGTAGGCAGGGTATATTCACAATAGCTGGCAATTTCCCGCAGGTGGTTAGCGCCCATTTCAATAACGGCCATTTCGGCATCGTCTTTTACCGATAAAATAGTGAGGGGTATACCAATATGGTTATTCAGGTTGCCCTGAGTAGTATAAGTTTTATAACCGGTGGTAAGAACGGCATGCACCAGTTCCTTGGTGGTTGTTTTACCATTACTGCCGGTAATGGCAATAAAAGGAATATTAAACTGCTGGCGATGGTGTTTGGCCAGTTGCTGCAGGGTGGTGAGCACATCATCAACAACAATTATACGGCTATCGGTACCCGCCAGGCTGGGATCATCAACTACAGCATAAGCTGAACCTGCTTCCAGCGCAGCCGAAGCAAATTGATTGCCGTTAAAGTTGGGGCCTTTTAATGCAAAAAAAAGATCGCCTGTTTTCAGCTTCCGGGTATCGGTTTGTACTGATGGGTATTGCCGGTATATTTTGTAGAGTTGATCAATGGTCATGAGACAAATTTATGGAATTATATCCTACCAGTGTCTTACAGGAAATCCACTTTAGCCTCTCTAAAAACAAAAAGCCTCCCGGGAACCGGGAGGCTTTTTGTAAGAATTTGAAGAACCATTTATCGTTTTCTGGTATTTTGGCGTCTTGTTGGGTAATTGATACCGGTTTTACGGCCATTACCTTCAGGGCTACCCAGGCGATCCATTGCACAACGGAAACCTACAGTAGAGCTACCTTGATCTTCTTCAAGGAAACGACGTGTACCAGGGCTTAAATAGTATGGACGATCGTTCCAGCTACCACCTTTGATTACGCGTGATTTATCGCTGATCAAAGTAGTCATACCGTAACCACGGCCTGCTGCTCTGTTCTTTTCAACTTCAGTTTCACCATAACCAACACCAGAGATCAGTGAGTCACCATCCATGTAGTTGATCACATTACCTTTCTGATAGTTACGGCGGTTTTTGCTTTCTTCGTCAGTTACGTAAACAGTTTTTACGTGACCAACGCTGTCTTTTTCAAACTCACCATCTTTATTCTTGAATACATTCTGATAACGGTTACCACGATAAGGAGATACATCATCGTTATCGGTAGGAGACAACGGACGGTAAATATCACCAGTCCACTCGCTCACGTTACCTGACATGTTATAGATACCAAATGAGTTGGGGAAGAACGAAGTAACCGGTGCAGTGTATACAGCACGGTCGTTCAAACCACCGGCCACACCCATGTTATCACCATTACCACGTTTAAAGTTAGCGAGGAAAGTACCTTGCCATTGACCACGGCGGCTATCACGCAAACCGTTTACGTTGTTTGTCCAGGCAAATACTTGTTTGTTAGTGATCAACTCTTCACCACGTTTGCCTTCTTTGGCGCTTGGGTTCGGGTTTTGACCAACTAAGCCCATCGCAGCGTATTCCCACTCAGCTTCTGTTGGGAGACGGTAGTTTGGTAACAAAATACCATCTTCAAAAGTTACCTGAGTTCTTGGAGTACCGTTCGGGTTCTTTAAAGGGTTCTTTTTAGAACGAACGTTGTTTCCAGGTGTAGGAGTAGTTAAACCAAGTAAATATGCTTTGGTATTGAACGACTCAGCACCCTGGCCTTGTAAGTTCTTAAGAGCTGTTTTATTGATAAAGCCTTTGTCGTATAAAGCTTTTTCGTTTACGCGATCGCTACGCCATAAACAAAAGTCGTGAGCCTGTCTCCAGGTTACACCTACTACCGGGTAATAGTTGTAAGAAGGGTGACGGAAGTAGTATTCAACCAAAGGCTCGTTGTAGGCCAACTCACTGCGCCATACCAGGGTATCGGGCAATGCATTTGCGCGTACATCTTTATATTCATCACCATCGAACACAGTGTTTACCCAGTACAAATATTCACGGTAGTGAATGTTTGCAACCTCGGTACGGTCGATGTAAAATGAGTTTACTGTTTTACGGGTAGGAATGTTATTCCATTCGCCCATAACATCTTCTTCTGTGGCGCCCATGGTAAAGGTACCGCCCTGAACAAATACCAGTCCGGGACCAGTACGTTGTTCCTTCTCGCGGGATACCTGGTATCCGCCCATGTTTTTGTCATTGTAGTTCCAACCAGTAACGTCAGATTTCTCTTTCTTGTTGGACTTACAGGCAGTTACCGCGGCTGCGCAGGATAATACGATAAATAGGTTTTTCAAATTCATTTTGATGACTTTTGCCTTTAGTTCAATTTGGTTAAACGCTATCGCGAATCAAATATTGTACACTTTTTTGATTTGCTTTTCCACAAAAACTATAGGGATGGCGAATATACCGGTTTTTAGTAAAACAACCTGTAGCACAAGCGTTTTCGCTTAGTTAAAATGCCAAAACCACTATCGGTTTTTATCAAGGTTTTCCACTACATTCAATAATTGAGCCGGGTCCCTTTGGGTACGGGATTATTTTTTCCCCGGTACATAGTTCCGCCGGGTTACATGGTGTAAAATGAACTATTTTTGACCAGATGCTCTGCAAACCTGTTATCCGCCTTATGA
>CBIMFG010000790.1:0-3431 GCA_966243125.1 uncultured Niastella sp. | reverse complement strand
TATCCACTTATTGATTCCATCAGTTTTAATGTAAACGACAAACGTTACGGTTCCTTATTATATACTACCACTTATACCGTAGCCGCCGAATGTGCCAATGACCGTTTGTTTTTCGTACCCTCCATGACTTGTGCGCTTCGTTACCTGGAAATAAATGAACGCGAACAGGCGGCTGATTATGAACCTATGACAGAAACGGCGAATAAAGCGGCGTTCAACAAAGTGAAAACAATTAAATGGGATGCCTATCCTTATTCAGTGATCCTGGTGCCTGGTGCGGGCCCCGAAGATCCGCAAACGCCCTTAAGCGCTGAAGGCATGTTGCGTTGCCGGCTGGCCGCTTTACAATATAAAAAAGGCGCCGCGCCTTTTGTGGTGGTGTCGGGCGGTAAAGTACATCCATACAAAACTACCTGGTGCGAAGCCGTTGAAATGAAAAAGTTCCTGATCGAAAAATTGAGCGTGCCCGAAAACGCCATCATTATTGAGCCGCATGCAAGGCATACGACTACCAATTTACGGAATTGCGTGCGGCTCATTTACCGTTATGGAATGCCCTTCAACAAAGCCTGTATTACTACTACTTCAGGTGGGCAAAGCATGATGATCACTAATACCCTTGCCGCAAGATGTTTAAAGGAATTAAATGAAGTTCCCTTTCAAAATGGCAAACGCCTTACCGAAACGGAAGCAGAGTTTTATCCGGCCATTGATGCATTGCAAATTAATCCAACAGAACCATTAGATCCTTAGTCCGCTTTTTCGACCTCTGACCGCTGCCTTTTATTCATATTAAAACTAACTGTTTATGAAAATAATCAGCATGGGCATGGCATGCCTGTTCTTTCTGTTCTCTTCAGATAATCCCGCCAATATCAAAATGCAGATTGTGCAGGCGCGTACCGTTGATTCACTCGGCGCCTGTCAGGGCGCAAGCTTTCAAAAAGGATGCTTGTTCTTATATGGCGATCGCGAGGTAGGTATGATCCGCGAATTTAAAATGATGGGTGATTCACCGGTTTACTTAAATAAAGAATGCAAGCTCACCGTGAATGGAGCCGATGTGATCAATCATCCAACCGGTATTGCCTGGAATGGACATTCTCCCACCTTTATTGGCAACAGCATTCGCCTTGATTCGGCGGGTACCAAATGGAAAGCGGTTATCTATTGCGTAAACTGGCAAGGATTATTAACCACTGGTACGTTGGATGGCAATTTGCTCAATACCATCGAGGACGACGCCTGTATACAGGGTACCCGGCCCGAATACGTGCAATACAAAGGCAAGTGGTATGTGGCCACGGCCGATTATGGCAATAAAGGAAACGAAGTGCGGTTATACGATGCCGCCTTATTACAACAGGCAAAAAAGACCAGCGAAAAAGGCGTGCTGGTGAAAAAGTTCACCTGTACACCCTGGGTGCAAAATCTTCACTGGATCCCCGCTAAGCATATGCTGGTACTTATTCAAAATCAAATAGAGGGCAGAAGATGGCGATTCACGTATCTGGATCTTAATAAGTCATTGGAAACCGGCGCACAGCAGGTAATAAAAGTGGTAGACCTCGATCGTACCGATGAGCTGGAAGGATTTACATTCCTGCATGATGACTCGAAAGGAATTGCAGTTAGCTCATCGCGAAAAGACAATGTAAACAACATGCAGATAAGCTGGAAATAAATATTGGCGTAAAAACTCCTCACAAATAAAATCAACCATGGGAAAGGTAATTCAACACAAACGTTTCACATCCAGTTACAGAAGCATTTTCCGGCACCTCAGTTGGTGGATTGGCATTCTCTGTATGGTTATGGCAACCCCGGTACTGGCGCAAACCAGTAAAATTACCGGTAAAGTAACCGATGAAAAAGGACAGCCTATTGCATCGGTAAGTGTGCAGGTGAAAAAGTCGAATAAAGCTGTAATGACCAATGAAAATGGTCAGTTCAGCATTGAGGCCGGTGCCAATGCCACGTTGGTCTTTACATCAACCGGTTATGCCATGCAGGAAGTTGCTGTGGCTAATCAGTCGGAAATTGCTATTAAAATGAAAGAGGATGTTAAAACCCTGGAAGAGGTTTCTATCGGGTATCAAAAGCTCAGAAAGAGCGATGTTACCGGTTCTATTGCCAGTGTAAAGGCCAGTGAACTGAACCTTTCAACACCTACGCTCAGTCAGGCGATGGTAGGTAAACTGGCAGGCGTGCAGGTGTCGCAAGTGAGTGGCGCTCCCTATTCCGGCGCAAAAATACGGGTGCGTGGTGTTGGATCAATCAATGCCAGCTCTGAGCCCTTGTATGTAATTGATGGTTATCCGGTGGGCGGCAACGTTACCCAAAGTGTAGGTAATGGTGGCAATGGCACCAATGGCTATAACCCTGCTACAGCCGGTAACGATGTGTTTATTAATCCTGACGATATTGAGTCTATTGAAGTATTGAAAGATGCAGCTTCTGCCGCCATTTATGGTTCAAGAGCATCGGGTGGGGTAGTGCTGATCACTACCAAAAGAGGAAAAAATGGCAAAGGAAAATTGTCGTATGATTTTCAATTAAGCAGTCAGTCGCTGGCTAAAAAAGTAAAGCTGCTGAATGCCGAGCAGTTTACTGATCTGTTTGTAAACGGCCGTAATGCCAACTACAGAGACATTATGCTGGTGAAAACCGGTGGTGTTTGGGACGATGCCTGGTATTCTGATGACAACGCTACCCGTGTTGCCAGATCGGGTCAAACAGCAAACAACTGTAGCGTTTGTATCATCAAAGACCTGTATGATTTTCCTACACAAAAAATAATAGCCCCCAAAGTAAATACCGACTGGCAGGATGTGCTGTATAACAATGCCCTGGTAACAAGGCATAATCTTAATTTCTCAGGCGGTAACAATGGTGTGCGTTACCTGGTAAGCGGCGGTTATCTTGATCAACCCGGTATTTTAAGCGGTACCTTCCAGCAACGCGTTAACCTTAGAACCAATATTGATGCGGATGTTTCGCCTAAATTAAAAATTTCATCAAGTGTATTTATAACCAGCAATACCAACCGCGAGGTACAGGAAGGCCGTTTTAACCAGGGTCCTATTTTAGGTGCGTTGGTGTATATGCCTATTTTCCCGGCTTACAATCCTGACGGCAGCTTTGCTTTGTCGTACGACAATGCCGGCAAACAGTTCGATGGATTTACCTACGCCTTTCAGGGTATTGAAAACCCGCTGGCCCTGGCTCAACGGGTGAAAATTAGCCGCAAGGGTCTTCGTACTACCGCTACTGCCAGTGCTACGTATGAGATCTTAAAAGGTCTTTCTTTTAAATTAAACCTGGGTGGGGAGTCGTACAAAGAAAAGTATGAATATTATTACCCAACTAATTTAAGTAGTGGTGTTTCCGGGCCTGGTACCACCGCCGCTACTACTGCAGCTCATGCAGCT
>CBIMFG010000789.1:0-3433 GCA_966243125.1 uncultured Niastella sp. | reverse complement strand
TTCATTGCTCTTTATTTTGAGTTCCAAGTTCCAAGTTCAGAGTTCCGAGTTCCAAGTTTCAGGTTTCAGGTTCCAGGTTACCAGTTATCCGTTTCGCGCTTCCCCGTCAACTTGTTAACTGGTTAACTGATCAACTGGTTAACTGATCAACTATCTCCAGGGAATGTTCTGTGTCAGATTCGGATTCCTGTCCCGTTCAGATTGCGGGATCTTGAAAATGTAATTCTGCTGGTATTCGCGGAAGGAAGTGTTCTGATAATACCGTTGCTGTTGTGCGCCCCAGGTATCGTACCGCCATACACCGGCAGCATCACCGGGCGGCGCCCATCTTTTTTCAATAAAGCGCCAGCGGCGCAGGTCAAACGGACGTTGCCCCTCCCCTATCAGTTCCACTATTCTTTCCTGTTCAATGGCATCGAAGAAGTTGGCGTAGCCATTTGTTTTTGCACTGGCTAACGGTGGTAAATTTCCTCTGCGCCGTACCCTGTTCACCAGCTCAACCGCATCCGCAGTTGGAACGCCATTGGTAACCTCATTAACCGCCTCGGCATACATCAGGTATACATCGGCTAAGCGAATTACCGGCCACGCATAATCGCCATCACTGCGGCCCTGACCGGCATAGTTGCGTAAAAATTTGCGGAACTGTATACCGGAGTTCTGACCATCGGTATTATAGGTAGTATAATTTACGCCGCCGATATTTATAACGGAGCCGTTGGTTTTATAAAGGTAAGGGACCCACCCGGTGCTTTGCAGGGAAGCCATACCCACACTCATTTCATAATCCCACATGATGGTTGATTTACACCGGTAGTCGCGGTTGGCATAACTGGCCGGGTTAACTGCCGAATTAGGCCGCGTGCGTGCATCGGCCACCGTAGTAGGATTCAACCCAATCAATTTGGGGGCAAAATCGCCTGTAGTGAGCAACTGATAGCGGTCGGCTATTTCAAAACGCGGCGCTACCCAGCATTGCGAACCTTCGTGGGAACGGCCGGCAAAATCGCGCATCAGTTCTTCCCCCTGGTTGGTACCGGTTCCACCATGGGTGAATACCAGCAGGTTTTCAGGATCGCCATTGGCTTTAGGCGTAAACAGGTAATAATAGTTGGGTAATTTATCAGCTTTTCCAAGGGTATCTATTTCGCCGGGATCGCCGTTTTTGTACAGCGTAAGACCATAATCATAGGATACCTTTTTAAGATCGGCAGCAGCGGCGGTAAATGCGGCAGTTGCTTCTGTTGCGTTCTGCGTAAAGCCTTCCAGTTCGGGCCAGCCATTCTTCTTCCAGCTGCCCCAGTATAAGTTCACTTTACCACGTAAGGCCAGTGCGGCTGTTTTTGCAGCTCTTCCAAGCGGCACCGATGAGGAAGGCAGCGGCAGCTTGTCAAAGGCATAGGTAAGATCTGACAAAATAGAATCTTTTACCTGGCCAATAGGCATGCGGGCTACATCTTTGATCTCAATAGTGGCTTCATTTACATCGCTGCTTACGGTATGGCTGATAAACGGCACATCGCCCCACATGCTGATAAGCTTGAAGTAACACAGGGCACGCAGCATACGGGCTTCACCAATAATGGTCTCCAGATTGGCTACAGATGAAGGGGCCGCTGTTGGCAACATGTTGCTCACGTTGTCAACTACATAATTGGCGCGGTTGACCCCACCATACAGGTAGCGGAACATTTTATCGAAAGCGGCGCCATACCCGGAAGGATTGTAATTACCGTTGTTATAGGCGTCGCCCAGTCGCAGGTTACCGCTAACGGTACTGTTGGTACCACTGCGGTCGCGAAAGTATTCCCCCTGACCATCAAAATAATAATCGCGGTCGAAGCAGGGCCTGATGGAAGCATAAGCCCCCATCAACGCATAGGTAGCGTCGGCTTCGGTTTGCCAGTACTGGGAGATCAGAATTTCGGTGGTTGGGTCCTGATCGAGCAGGTCCTTGCGGCAGGCCGTTTGCAATAACATACAGCCTACCAATATGATTAACACGGGTATTTTTATAGAGATCGTTATGTTTCTTTTTTTCATACTGCGGCAGTTTATAAACCTAATTGTATAGACAGGGCATACGATTTAACCAGCGGGTACATATTGTTGTTATTACCTGCTTTTTCGGGATCCAGTCCTCGGTAGGAAGTAATGGTGGCAATGTTTTCAGCAGTGCCCGCAATGCGCAGGCTGCTGATACCGGCCTTACCAATTATTTTCTTTGGAATATTGTACCCTACCTGAATATTCTTCAGGCGGATATAACTCATATCATCGAGCCAGAAAGTTGAATAACCGCCAAAAGGAGATGTTGTTGACTGGTTGTTGCCACTACCACCCAGGCGAGGCCATTCGCCATTGCGGTTGTCCCATGACCAGGGCAGGTTCCAGTGGTCCCAGGTAGTTGCGTAACGGGTAACATTAAAGTTGGTATTATTAAAGGCATTTAACCAAAAATCTTTACGGCCGGTGGCACCCTGTACCATAAAGGCTACATCAAAACCATTCCAGGTAGCATAACCGCTGAAGTTAACATAGGTTGTTGGCCGGTCGCGGGCAATATTGGTATAAGCGCGCATGTCATTGGCATCTATACGGCCATCGCCATTGATATCTTTGCGAAGAATGTCGCCTGGTTGTGCGCCCTGGGGCGTGTTCTTATAAATATCTTCCCAGGTTTGTGCAATGCCAATGGCTTCATAAGCATACACAAAATTATAAGGCATATCCAGGAAGATATTGTAGCTGTTGTTATTAATAGTAGTAGTAGAACCTCTGCCAATGTACTCGTTCCACTTCTCAAGTCTTGTTTGGTTATACGATGCATTCAGCGTAAGGGCATAATTCACTGTGCGAATGTTATCTTTCCACACGATATTAGCTTCTACCCCCCTGTTACGCAGGTCACCGATGTTCTTACGCGGTGCATTGTAGGCGCCCGATAAAAGCGTCGACAGGTCTGAAGGCCGGTTCATACCGGTGGTGAGGCGATTGTAATAATCAAACTCCGTTGTAAGACGGTTGTTGAGGAAAGCCAGTTCCAAACCAACGTTTAAAACATTGGTCTTTTCCCACGACAGCTCGGTATTCATCAGCTTACTGTTCACAAAACCACGGGTAACGTTGCCACCAATCATGTACAGGTTATTGGCAAGCGTTTGCTGTTGTTCGTACCGGTCTACCCCACTGTTGTTACCCAAACCACCGTATGACAGGCGTAGTTTACCGCTTGTTAAAAACTTATCGGTAAACTTACTGATGAAGTTTTCTTCGGTGAACCGCCAGCCTACAGCTACTGAAGGGAAGAAGCCATACTGATGACCAGGCAGGAATTTGGAAGAACCATCTACCCGGAAGTTACCTTCGAGCAGGTACTTGTTAAAGGCGGCATAATTAACCCGGCCAATATATGAACGCAGTCCTTCTGCAT
>CBIMFG010000788.1:0-3434 GCA_966243125.1 uncultured Niastella sp. | reverse complement strand
TGTATTCATCATATTGCTGCAAAGCATTGCCTCCTGAAGTAATAAATTCAAGAATGGCCATCCACTCATTGTCGGTCATCTCGCGGTAACAATAGGTTGACCTGATCTCTTTTAAAAGTGGCTCGGGTAAAAAGCCATCTGAAATGGCCAGGGTGCTCAGGTACTGGATCAGCACATCAAAACACAATAACATGGGTTCCTTGCTTTCAATAAAAGTTTCTTCCACTGCATTCTTTAACGCAGCGGCTTCAACCAGTTCCAGTGAATGGGTGGGCAAAAAATAGATCTTGCTTACATCGCCCGGACTGTGGCCACTTCTACCAGCGCGTTGTAAAAAACGGGCAACGCCTTTGGGCGAACCTACCTGTATAACGGTTTCAACCGGGCGAAAGTCAACGCCAAGGTCAAGACTGGCAGTACATACTACCGCTTTGAGCCGGCCGGTGTGCAGGGCTTCTTCAACCCAAATGCGTAATTCCTGTTCAATACTGCCATGGTGTAAGGCTATGGCACCCGCCAAATCGGGGGCTACATTTAATAATGCCTGGTACCACTGCTCGCTCATGCCACGGGTATTGATGAAGATGAGCGTGGTGCGGCTGTTGTTTAAAATGGGCAGTACTTTATGGATCAGTTTTAAACCCAGGTGCCCGGCCCAGGGATATTTTTCAATTTCATCGGGGATAATAGATTCAATAACAACGTCTTTGCGAATATTGGCTTTAACGATCGCTGATACAGAGCCACTACTTAATGCAGGTGCTAAGAGTACTTCCTTTGCCTGTTCCAGATTACCGATGGTGGCTGAAATGCCCCATACTTTCAGTTGCCCGTTCCTTAGTGCTACCAATCGCGAAACCGCCAGTTCAACCTGAACGCCTCGTTTGGAACCGATGAGTTCATGCCATTCATCAACTGCCATGGTTTGCAGGGTTTCAAAAGTGGCCGGATACCCTTTTTGCGCCAGTAACAAGTGCAGGCTTTCGGGGGTAATGATCAACACTTCGGGCATGCGGCGTTTTTGTCGCGCCCGTTCGTTGATGTCGGTATCGCCGTTGCGGATGCCTATTTTCCATTGCATTCCCAATTCACTCACCACTTCTTCCATCGCCCGGCCAATATCTTTGGCCAGTGCCCGCAAGGGAGTGATCCACAACAGTTGTATCCCATTATTTGATTTTGATTGCCAGTTATCAGGATGCAGGTTTATAAAATCGATCAATGCGCCCAGGAACACTGAAAAAGTTTTACCACAGCCTGTTGGTGCATTCACCAAACCGCTTTTACCATTAATAATATGTTGCCAGGTTTCTTCCTGGAAGGTGAACGGATGGTGATTTTTGTTTGCCAGCCAGTTATCGATCGTAGTATATCCGGTAGTTGTTTGAAGCCTCATAACACATGGGCATACAGAAAGGTGATCTGTTTCTGAATGCCTTTTCCTTTGCGAAGTAATTTAGTAAATTTTAGGCCCCCTCCCAAACCCGGCCTCCTTTCATTCCCTGATTTGGAATTTTTTTCCTGTATAGGGAATAAAACACTGGCTGAAAAAGGGTTGCATGTCTTTGTTAAGGGTAATTCAGCAAAAGGAATAGTTGATTATAAGTGTGATACGTACAGATATTTATGTAGTGGATAAAAGTGTAAACTATTTACAGGAGTCCTGCTTTTTTTAATCTGGCCTGTATTTGGAGTATGTACGTGCGCAACTCAACCCCTCGATCCGCATGAAACTGAATTCCCGTACCCGCGCCAATATCCGTTGGTTATTGGTGATATTATGGGTGGTAGCATCCACCCGGGCGGTAACCGCCCAATGCCCGGCAGGTAGTACGCTTAATACTGCGGGTAGTTATACCAGTGGGCAAACCGTTTGTATCACTACCGGTTTTTCCGGTAACATTACCTTGAACAATGGGGCCAATATGGTAATCACCAATGGGGGGAATTACACTGGTAATTTTGATGGTAAAAAGGGTGATTCTGTAAAAGTACAGTTGGGTGGAACCTTTGCGCCTGGCAACGCCAATAATTTTGCCGGCATGCTTATTAATAATGGCACTGTAAATGGGAACATTTCAGTTGATGATGGTGCTGCTATTATCAATAATGGAAGCTTTACCTGGGGTGCCAGCTGGAACCAGAACAAAGCTTTAACAGTTACCAATACAGGCTGTGGTACTATGACATTTAGCCAGAATACCAACGTTAAAGACAATGCGCAAATATTGAATGAGGGCGTATTGAGCTTTACGCAGGGCCTTACTACCGATAATGGCACTGTTATCAATAACCGGGGAAGGATTACCTTTAATGGTGATCTTAATATAGGCGGTTCGTTCATCAATCAGAACAAAGCAATTATAAAAGGTTCCAATAATACCATTAGCAGTAACAAGGTAGGTGATTCGCTGGTGAATACCGGAACCATTACGGTAAGCGGTGGTATTACTACTTCAACCCGCACCCGTAATGAAGGATTGCTGTATGTTGGTGGCTCGTATTCCATCAATGGGGAATCATTTCAGATAAATAATAGCAATGCGTTTGTACGAGTAGGAGGCTCATTCAGTAATAATGGCCAGGTAGTAGGAAATGGTAGTTTGTATATTGTTGCCGGTATTGTGAATAACCAAAGCATCAGGGGAAAAGGCCCGGCGGCATTTCTTACAGTTAACCAGTCTGTGCCAGGCACCACATCTGGCCTCGTGTCTAACGCAGGCATGGCTTCAAAAGATACCACTAACTATACGCCAACAATGTCCAGTCCGGTTGTATGTACAGTATTAGCGGAAAAACTGAGTTCTTTACAGGCAGTATATAACAACGGGCAGGTTCAACTAAACTGGTTGGCCTATGCACAGGCAAATGTACGCTCCTTTACCGTTGAATATAGTTTGGATGGCAGATCCTTTACCAAAGCTGGTGAAGTGGCGGCCGCCAGCACTAACGATGTAACCACTCCCTATTCGTTTGTATATTCCCCGGCTGTTACCGGAACGGTTTTTTACCGCATACGCGAAACAGCATTAAATGGGAGTTATGATTACAGCAATATAGTGGTGGTGCGAACCGGGAATACGGTGACCATTGGTACAGAGGTGTTCCCCAATCCATTTAAAGATATTCTGCAAATAAGTATGCAACTGGCGAAAGCCGGAATGATTCAGGTAGCGCTGTACAATGCGAGTGGCAGTTTGGTAAACAAGGTTCAACAGCAAGGCCTGTTGGGCAGAAATACCATCGTCATGAGTCAATTGTCGGCGCTGCTACCCGGTGTTTATCTGGTGCAAATAAAAGCAGACAAACATACTTTTTTCGAGAAGCTTATTAAATAGTGTTACACGAGGGTTATTTTGCACATCAGGGCTCCGCTTTTGCGGGGCCTTTACGTTACCCCCAGCCCCTAAAGGGGGGAATACAGCTACAAGCTG
>CBIMFG010000787.1:0-3436 GCA_966243125.1 uncultured Niastella sp. | reverse complement strand
CAAACACAGGATCCTCGGCCTGGGACCTGCCGGATTCCATGGTACAGGTATTATAAGCGCTGTGCGTTTCTTCGGTCAACACCATCCGCACATTCTGCTGGTAATCTTTTACAAAATAATCAAACACCCCTATGCGCCCATCGGGCAATGATATATTCCCGTTGATAGCCATTGCATCAAGCCCGCCATCCTGGCTGCTATTAGTGGCTGTTATTGCCCGGATGCGGCCTTCTTCAAAATTAATATAAGAAAGTGTTCCGCCGCTAGTGGCAAAAGGAGGTATCGCCGTAGTTGTGACAGTACCGTTTTCCTGGTATACAAACTCGTTAATGTAAGTAGTAATGGTAGCCGCGCCGCCCGATTCGGGTATAAACACCCGTTGCAATTTTTCACCATTTGGATTATATACAATCCTGATAGTCCCTTTTCCGGCAATACGTATTTTTTCCGGTTTATCCAGGTAATTATAACTGATGCCATTGGCGCCCGCTACATTTTCAAGGTCTTTGGCATTTTTATTCAGGTCAATCACCAGATTGCCGTTGTTATCATATACATAATCGGGAGCTGCGCCGTTACTGCCATCTTTAAAGTCGCCCGATAATCCGTTCACATTGGCAGCCTGCATCTGATCGGTTACACTTTGAAGTTTATTACTGTATGAAGCATACGTATAACTTAACTCATCTATTGTTATAGGCGCTGATGTACCTGGCATTACCCCCTTTTGCAGCATGTTCAATAAATTACCATTCAGGTCATAAGTAATTTTTCCGCTGGTGCCAGTAACTGAAAAATCCATCTTGGTATTGCTCCAGCCATCACCGGGGTGTTTTTGTTCGGTAAACGCGGCATTTACCAACCGGCCCGCATTATCATAGGTATAATCGTATTTACGTTGTGCATCGTCACCTTGCGTATTCCATAACACGCCGGTAACCTGGCCATTTAATCGGGATTTGGTGAATACATTATCCTTATTATCAAAGCCCAGGTACATACCAAAGAAATGTTCCCACTTGTTATAACTTGCCGGATTCTTAAGTGCAAAATCCCTATTAATTCCCGTTATTTGGTTATGAATATTAAAGCTATACTCCAATGACTCCAGCCCAATACCTGTTCGCCCGTTTACAGGAACGTAATCAGGATCAAAGTCTTTGGTTTTTATCCGGCCAATATCGTCATAATCATAGGTAGCAATCGTTTTGAAAGCATTGCTACCAAATTGCTTTTGAATAGAGGTCATCCGCCCAAGTTTATCAAAATTATTTTTGGTAAGCGTAATGAAATGACTAAAACCGGTACCTGTAGTTGTATGATCGGAACAGATACTCAGTATGCGTCCATCAAAATGATGTTGAAATGTGGTTATGTCTGTACCTGTTTTGATATTATCCTTTAGCGTTTGTATCAGGAGTCCATCTTCATCGTAGTAATTGGTGGTCGCAAGGAAAGTAGTGGATCCAAGCACCCTAGTCAAACTACCGGTTGGCAAACTGAGCGTACGTTTTGAAGTAACAAGCTGCAATACATTTGGATCGGAGGCATTGTAAGCCGATAAATTGGTGAACCCTGTGTTGAACTGTTTAGCTGCGGCAAATGAATAATCATCATAAAACAGGTATTTTACAACAGCTGTAATGGCGCTATTATTAAGATCGTTATTAGAAATAGGATTATTATAGGTGGAGGTATTTACTGAATATCCCTGTGCGGTGGTAGTAATAGTTGCGGAAATAGTTACTGCATTATTTATATCAGCTTGTAATTGACCAACAGTTTTTGTAGTATTATATAAAGCAGTGGCAACAGGTCTGTCTAATTCATCGTATAAATTGGTTGTCCACTGCGGCGTTGATAAAGCAGCCTGGTTGCCATCCTGGGTAAAAACAAGTCTGTCGCGACTGTCGTACAGCATGTTTAACGGATCGACCCCCGGAGCTTTTTTCCAGATCAACCTTCCTTTGTCATCGTAATTATACTGAAAACATAATTCATTCAGCACCTGCGTACCATCGGTACCGGCAAAAGACCAGCTGTGATTATCCAGGTATTTGATTGCCTCGGGTTGCAATTGGTAACGTAACAAGTTTTTGTCATCGTAAACATTGTAAGTGCATAGCCAACCGGCATGTGCTGCCGAAGGAACATCATCAATCTGTATTTTCTTTAGGATCAGTTTGCCTGAATTATCAGTATAGGTAATAACCGACTTTCCGTTTTCATCAGTAGCTATGGATTTATACAAAGTATTGGGGGCATAGGCGCCTTTGTCAATAGGGGGATTGCCCTGGATATAGTCCACTGCAAACATCTGTACATTATCAGCGGCACTGTTCATATCGTACACGCCTGTTTTTCCCGTAGCACTGGCCCATGCAGAACCAGGTTCATTCATTCCCTCTATCCTGTTTAGTGGACTATTATCGAAATGTATAGTCGTATAAACAGCCGTTTCATTGTACACATTTGTATAATACTGTGGTTGCTCAGTAAGCGGGGCTGTTTTATACTTTCCAATTTCAGTTGTAGTGGTATAGGGCAGGTAATGTTGAGGCTCTCTCCCAAACTGATCATATTGTGAAAATTGTACTACGTCGCCCCAAAGGCCACCGGGCGTAGCTGGTGTAGCGGTTTCCCGGCTTATCTTTTCAACCGAACGGCCTACCCCATCTACATAAGTGGTGGTTTGTAATTTCTGACCAACAGGTAACTGATCTACCGCCTGCCAGGTGGTAATACCGGTTACCTGAACATCATGCTCCCGGATATAATTGCGGTCTTCCCAATTGTTGGAAACTACGGTTAGCTTTACCACATTGGATAAAATGGAAGCGCCAAAGATATTGGTCGTTTGCCTTTTAAACCACATGTTCTGGATAAGCGGCCCCGGCGTGTAACTGCTTTGCGTCGCTCCCGGGATCATGGTGAACCCTGCATCATCAGGTGTGGTACTGCTCCACCACTGATACGTTTGGCCTACCGATGGAATACCTGCGATATAGATCTCTACCAATTGATCAGGCGTTTGATTATACGCGTAATGGGTATTACCGCTAACTGAACCTATGGCATGGCTGGGGTTCCATACAAATTGAGAAAATGCGCTATCGGCAATGCTCAATAAGGTTAGGCTTATGAAACATACCAGCCATAATGGTTTTCTACATATCATCGGAAAACTTTTTACATGTTATAACTTGTAATTATCTTAATTGCCCTGCTTCCTGAGTTTCATTTCATTTCGTCTTTTCTCCAGTTCGGCAGCAGAAGTCCCCGGCCTGCTGGGCTTACTCATAACACGCTGAACGAATGGAGAGGTGAGGGTAAAATGCGCTCCCAGTGCACCATAAAGCATTCCACCTTCATCTAGAAAGAATTTGCATCCGGCTTCTGTTACATCTCTGTCAACATGCAGGTTTTGCTCTTTATG
>CBIMFG010000786.1:0-3437 GCA_966243125.1 uncultured Niastella sp. | reverse complement strand
GAAAAGCCCAGTATGCCATCGGTGATCAGTACAAAGAAATAGAAGTAGACAAAGCCTTTCAATACATTTCTATCGCGGCTCCTTATCTTGAATTGATTGAAGAAATGACCCTGCTGGAAATGCTGGCGTTTCATGCACAATTCAAACCTTTTCTTCCCAATATTACCATCCCGGAAATTATCTCCATTATTGGTTTAAAGGCAGCCAGCAACAAACAGATCAGGTTTTATTCAAGCGGTATGAAACAGCGGGTAAAATTAGCGCAGGCTATTTTCAGCAATGTACCCTGTGTTTTGCTCGATGAGCCCTGCACCAACCTCGATGCGGTTGGAATTGAATTATATCATCAGTTGATCCGTGATTACGGTAACAACCGGTTGATCATTGTTAGCTCCAACGATCCCCAGGAGTATTCTTTTTGCACAGTAACACTTAGTATTTCAGACTACAAGCAAGTAAAGATATTACCATAGTTTATCTTTTCTGAACGTATACATGACTGCCAATTCCTAAATGCGCTTTGTCTTTTGGATAAAAATAAAACGCGCGGCGCATGGTTGAACCATTATTAAAACGCAGCTCTATTGAATAGCCATTCAAGGTATAAGCGCCTGCTTCATCTTTCTTGGAATATGCAGCAGTTGTGGGCAGGTTATAATCAGTATAGTTAGTACCTACCGATACACCGGTTAATGCAAACCGGCCTACGTTATTAAACAGAATGTTTTTTGAAGAAACCGTTACTACATTGCTACCCATAGGTGAGTTACCAGCACCAGCCATACTTCCGAAGGCGCCTTCAATTTTTTCATTGCCAGCTGCGGGCCTTGCCCAGAACCAGTTCTTATCCCAACGCTCTGTCTTATTTCTGCTGGGCCAGTTAACAACAATGGCTTTGCCATTAAGCCTCCAGGTGCCCCATTTTTGTGGTTCCCGTTGTTTTGACGTAGCTACATCAAACTCATACGGACTTACTACCGGATTGCTGTACAAGCTGCCGTCATTCAATAAAAGATAAGGGGTGTATTCGCTCATAACGGCGCCATTTACCCCATAACTATATTCCAGGTTTAATACTATTCCTTTTATTTCGGTTGCTTTTAAGCCCCGTGCAGGACGGCTGGCGTTATCGGCATTGGCAATTACATTACGTGGAGTTGGTGCTTTCTCAACCACTGGTGGAACTAAAGGCTGAGGCAATGCATTGCTTTTTGCTATTTCAGTTTGTGTGCTGTTTTCAAATGCGCCTTCCTGTTTGGCCAGTTTGCCAAAATGCATGGCGGCCGATTTCATACAATTGGAATAATAGGTAATATCGGGTGAGCTAAACAACTTTGCCAGGCGGTACTGCTGGTTGCTGGTACGGTAAGCCATATACGCTACATACCATACTTTGCCACTTCTGTCGGTAATTTTACCTGAATAGGAAGAAAGGGTGCTGTAACTGATATTTTTTTTGTTGTCTTTATTCTTACTTTTTGGCTCCGTAAAACCAGAAAACCGCATATTTCTGTCGATAGAACTGATAAACCACTCATCAAAACTTTTTCCATCGGCTTTTTCGAGCGGCATTACTTCATATGAGAATTCTTTATTTTCATCGCTGAAAACAGCGGTGGGGCTAAAAATATAATGTCCTTTATTTTCTTCCATCTTCCAACCTAACATAGGCTGAACAGTTTGAGCAAGCAGTGAGGGAATACCCAAACCCATGATCAGGACTATAACCAGGAGCTTTTTCATAAGTAGGCTGTTTACATACACGCTTTGGAAGTCAATTTTCGGGCCATAGAAAAAAAAGTTGGTTTGCAAAGCCTGAAAATTTCTCACATGTTCAAAACTTTTCCTTAACAGCCTTTAAAATTATGTATGTGACGCGCTACGGGTGGGTTCTGCCATAAAGCAGAAAAGGGCCCCGACTTTAGTCGGGACCCTTTTCAAAAGTTCCTTTTCAGGAAATATCGTTCTTAGTTGCCAGTTAACCCTTCAACAGTTGCCTGTTTAGGAGCATACACGGCGTTACCTATACCAAAATGGGTGCTGCCCTGCAGATAGAAATAGAACATACGGCGAATAACGGTACCGTTATTAAAGTGTAGTTCCATTGAATAATCATTGAGGCTATAAGTTCCGGCTTCGTTATATTTTTTGTATTCAGAAGAAGGCACGTTGGCGCCATCGCCGCCGGTTAAAGTAAACTGGCCATCTTTATTGAAGTAAATAAACTTGGACGTATAAGCTTTTTCACTGCTTTTTACATTGGCATTCTCAGTACCATTTACGGTCATGAAAGAACCTTCCAGTTTCTCATCTTTTTGAGAAGGCGTAGCCCAGAACCAGTTCTTGAACCATTTTTCTGTTTCGCCGGTGGTGGTCCACTCAACCAGGAATGAACTGTTCTTCAACTTCCAGGTTCCCCACTTTTTCGGTTCCTTTGTTTTTGAAGCGGCAACATCCAGGCTGTATGGGCTAATAACAGGCTCGCTGTAAATAGAACCATCATTCAATACCAGGTATGGTTTATAAATACGCACCATTTTACCATCGGCATTGGTGTTATATTCAAGGTGAATGAGGATACCATTTATTTCCTGTGTTTTCAACCCTTTTTCAGGGATGGTTTCACTTGCAGTATTGTTGATAGGCGTTCTGTTATCCTGTTTGCTATGGTTGTTGTTGCTGATCCTGGCAAACTTACCAGAGGCTGAAGCTGATGCATCCAGTCTGTTGAGGTTACCAAAATGCTCGGCTACAGGACGCATGTTGTTTGCATAATATTTCACATCGGGTGAACACATTACACGCGCCATGCGGGTATCGCCCTCCCCTACCTGATAGGCAACATAGGTTACATACCAGGCTTTACCTTTTTTATCAGTTAACTCTGTAGAGAGAGAAATAATAGTTTGATTGGTAGTGATGTTCTTTTTAACGGTAGCAGGAATAGTAAAACCAGACGTTGTTACATCTTTATCAACGGCACTGCTAAACCATTGTTCAATGGGTTGTCCGTCGTTTTTTGCAATAGGCATAATTTCATACAGAAATTCCTTGCCTTCAACGCTGGCAGCCTTGCCGGGTTTTAAAGTATAGTTTCCGCTTTTTTCATCGAGATCCCAACCGGAAATTGGCGGGACAGTTACTTGCGAAAAGGTGGTAGTTTTACTAACCAATATACTGAGTACTATCAACAAATAGGGCCTTGTCTTCATAACAGGTATTTGAATCCAATTAGCAACTTTTGGGCCATAGAAAACGTATAATCCGTTCTTTTATTACGAAAAAACGCGCTTTCTTATCAAATTAAAAGGCCTGGCAATTGTTAACTGGAGGGATACACAAAAATAATAGGAAACTTGTTAAAGTCAAATGTCTCCGCTCTATAACGGGATTTTATAACATTTAGTGTTAAGCCTACACTTAACATATTTAGCTGA
>CBIMFG010000785.1:0-3438 GCA_966243125.1 uncultured Niastella sp. | reverse complement strand
ATCTGACTTGCAACCTCCCCTGAACATAGTCAGTCTTGCATACGTTAGTATAGTACCCTTAAACAAAACAATAAACAGAAAGGCGATTTAATATCGACGATAAAAGTCATTTATATTAAAGTTAGATAAGTAGATATGAGACAGCTCAAAATTGCAACCCAGATTACGAATCGAGATTCGCAGGCAGTAGAAAAGTATCTTCAGGAAATCTCCAAAATCCCGATGATCACTCCTGAAGAGGAGACAGTACTGGCCCAGCGGATCAAGATGGGTGATCAGAAGGCATTGGATAAATTAGTGCAGGCCAACTTGCGTTTTGTGGTATCTGTTGCTAAGCAGTATCAGCACCAGGGTCTTTCTCTTAGCGATCTGATCAACGAGGGTAACCTCGGTTTGATAAAAGCGGCCCAGCGTTTCGATGAAACCAAGGGTTTTAAATTCATCTCATACGCCGTATGGTGGATCCGCCAGTCCATTTTACAAGCGTTGGCAGAGCAGGGCAGATTAGTCCGCCTGCCTCAAAACAAAATTGGCACCTACAACAAGGCTAATAAAGCGTACATGGCTTTTGAACAGGAACATGAGCGGGAGCCAAGTACGGAAGAATTAGCTGAGTTACTTGAAATGAGCGAAACTGAGATCAACAACATTTTCCAAAGCAATACCCGTCACACGTCACTCGATGCTCCGGTTCACGAAGCAGAAGACGTAGCCATGGGCGACCTGCTGGAAGGTGGTGATGATACCGATGATGATGTAATGAAAGATTCATTACGTAACGAGATCCGCCGCGTGTTGAAGTCACTCAGCCCCCGCGAAGCAGAGATCGTAAATGCTTACTTTGGCCTCGATGGCGAAAATGGTGTTACCATTGAGCAGATCGGACAAAAATACGACCTTACCAAAGAGCGTATCCGTCAGATCAAAGAAAGAGCCATCAAGCGTTTACAGAAAGCTCGTTACAGCAACGCATTGAAAGCATATTTAGGTTAGTATAGTACTATTAAAGAAACAAACCCCGGTTGGTGTATTCCTTCCGGGGTTTTTTGATGTATAAAAAGTGCCTTATATTTATTTGAACATTCATATATCTGGTTCGTTATTTGAATGCTAATGAGGGTACAATGAGTATGCGCATTGGGTTAGTAGCAATAGTATTGGGGATCTTCATTTCTTCCTGCGAAAAAACAATCAACTTCAAGCCCAACGATACGGAGCCTGAATTGGTTGTTGAAGCTTCTATTGAAAATGGCCAGCCGCCGATCGTTATTCTCTCCCAAAGTCTTAATTATTTCAGTCAGATCAGTACCGAATTACTGGCCAGCTCCTTTGTGCACAATGCCGAGGTCACCATTTCAACCGGCACCCGGTTACACCGGTTAAAAGAACTCAAAGTGCCGGTAGCCGGCGGTTATACTTTGTATTATTATACAACCGATTCTTCCAGTTTAAATACTGCTATTACCGGGGAACTGGGCAAGGACTATTCCCTGAGTGTAAAAACCGATGCAAGGGAGTATACTGCGAGCACCACCATTCCATTACTCAGCAAAAAAATTGATTCTCTTTGGTGGATAGATGCGCCCAACAATCCCAATCCCAGAAAAGTAATTGTTATGGGCCGGTTTATTGATCCGCCGGGGCTCGGCAATTATACCCGTTATTTTACGTCGGTAGATGACTGGCCGTTTATGCCCGGGTTAAATTCGGTATATGACGATCAGTTAACCGATGGCGCCACCTATAATATGCAGGTAGAACAGGGGGTAGACCGCAACAAACAATATAACCTGGAGAATTATGCCTTTTTTGAACACGGTGATTCTGTAGTGGTAAAATATTGCAATATTGACAAAGCCACCTTCGACTTTTGGCGCACCATGGAATACAGCTATACCAATATTGGCAACCCTTTTGCCTCGCCCAGTAAAGTGATCAGCAACATCCACGGCGGCGGTTTGGGCTACTTTGGCGGGTATGCCGTGCAGTATATGGCGCTTAAGATCCCTCAGTGAGTAGTGAGTGGTGAGTAGTGAGTGGGTTCCCGAATGTTCGGAAGGCTGAATAATAGCGAGTTCACTCACTACTGACTACTCACTACTGACTTTATCAACCCGTTATCCAGACCCCTGCCTCATTATACTTTTCATAACTTAAATTCAATTAAATTTGTCAACTTTTCTTTAGAATAAGAGAGAATATAGCATTATGGAAAGTGAAAAAATACATTGCCTGATCATAGGTAGCGGCCCCGCAGGATATACCGCAGCAATTTATGCAGCAAGAGCAAACATGAAACCGGTATTATACCAGGGCATTCAGCCTGGTGGTCAGTTAACGATCACAACAGAAGTAGAAAACTACCCCGGCTACGCCGATGGGGTTCAGGGACCTGAAATGATGGTGCATTTTGAAAAGCAGGCAGCCCGCATGGGTGCCGACATTCGATTTGGCCTGGCTACAAAAGTTGACTTTTCAGCTCCTCCTTTTAAAGTATGGATCGACGAAGAAAAACTGGTGGAAGCAGATTCAGTGATCATTGCAACCGGTGCTTCGGCCAAATGGCTTGGCCTGGAAAGCGAAGAACGCCTGAATGGTTTTGGCGTAAGCGCTTGTGCCGTGTGCGATGGTTTCTTTTTCCGTGGTAAGGAAGTGGCCATTGTAGGCGCCGGCGATACAGCAGCTGAGGAAGCCCTGTATTTGTCGAAATTATGCTCTACCGTGCACATGTTCATTCGCCGGGAAGAAATGCGCGCCTCCAAAGTAATGCAGGAAAGAGTGCAAAGCACCCCAAATATCAAGGTTTACTGGAACACCAATACTGACGAGATCCTGGGTGAAAACAAGGTTGAATCGGTGCGCGTGAAGAACGTTAAAACCGGTGAGCTGCAAACCATTCCCATCAGTGGCTTTTTTGTGGCCATTGGTCACCAGCCCAATTCAGACATCTTTAAAGGATGGCTGGATATGGATGAGGCCGGTTATCTGAAAACCATTCCCGGTACATCAAAAACCAATATTGAAGGCGTATTTGCCGCCGGTGATGTACAGGATAAAATATACCGCCAGGCGGTTACTGCCGCAGGAAGTGGTTGTATGGCCGCCCTGGATGCAGAACGCTATTTATCGGCCAAAGGAGTGGTTTAGAAGAGGGCTGAAAAGCCTAAAGCCTTAAGCTGAAAGCGAATACAGCTACGATTACGGATGAATGTCTTATATAACAGAGCGCTGAGCACTTGACGAAAGGTTTACCAATTGGGGACCAGGCGTTAAGCGTTCAGCGTTTGGCGTTTAGCCTGATTTGGCGTTTGGCGCTTTGCATTTTGGCTTTTAGCTTTAAGCTTATAGCTTTCGGCTTTTTTATGGCATTGTTTTAGCAAAACAAAATAAGTTTATGGTTGTTATTGAATTAAATCAGGTTAGGCTTCGTGCATTTCA
>CBIMFG010000784.1:0-3442 GCA_966243125.1 uncultured Niastella sp. | reverse complement strand
TAATGAATGGATGATGCTGAATTCAACCACACTTTTGTTCCATCGGGCAAACGCAACTGGTATTGTCCGCTGCGGGGAGTGGCCAGGGTATTGTATGCCAATGGCCCATCGCCGCCACTGTTATCGGGTGAATACACCAGTTTTCCATCGCCGGGTTTTACCACTTTTGCTTTTCCTTCTTTTGCTACTACCCCGTTGGCCGCATCATCTAACAGAATGGTTTTGCCATTTGACAGGGTAAGCACCGCTTTATTGCCGCCGGGCTCTACATCGTTCTTTAATGTTGACCCGGCTTTTGCCAGGTTTTTGTCGGCCCTTTTATTAAGCAAATACACTACGGTACCCAATAAACATACCAGGATGGCAGCGGCAGCCCACCAGGTTCTGTTTGGCATTCTACGAACCGGGGTCTCCCAGGGATACTCCTCTGAATAAGGTATTTCTTCGGCTGCTATGTTTTGCAGTAACCCGGCTTCAATGGCTTCCTGAATTGATTCTTTTTCTCCCGCTTCATATTCCAGCTCACCGGTGTTTACCAATTCCTGGTACCACGTTTCAACAAGCTGCTGCTCTGCAACCGTACAATTTCCGCTACTGTATCTGTTTAACAGATCAGTGGCCTGTGTTTGATTCATAATAAGGCTTATAAAAATTCTGGCAACGCATATACTGTCCGGTAAAAAGACCCGAGGGGGTAAAAAAATAAAAATATTTTTTTGGCCGGAAGATTACATATACAAATTATGGCATATAAAATCCGGGGAAGCAATCTGCTACTTCAAATATTGCAGCAATAAAACGGCAAACGTAGTAGCGTTTAAACTGATGGCAGTTTTAATAATTTGTAAAGCATGTTGTATATGCTTCTTTACTGTTTCATCAGAAATGGCGAGTCGTTCGGCAATTTCCTTATGAGTTAAATGATGCTTGCGGCTAAGCTGGTACACTTCACGCATTTTGTTCGGCATTTGATTAACGGCCGATTGAATAACGTGTTGCAGTTCTTTTATTTGTAGTTGCGATTCAGCATCAGGTGGCTGATAATTGACAAGCACTTCTGTTAGTAAGACAAGATAATCGCGGCGGGTAATATTTTTTTCAATATACTTTATGACTTTTTACCTCACACTGGTTTGCAGGTAGGCAGCCAGTGAACCGGTTATGCGCAGATCGTTACGGCGATTCCAGATGGAAAGAAAAATATCCTGTACCAGGTCGGCCGCATCGGTCTTTGAGCGAAGCGCTCTTGCAGCTGATGTAAACAATGATTCCCAGTAACGGCGATACAGCATGGTAAATGCATCTTTATCACCATCGGCTACCAGAGAGAGTAATGTTTCATCGGTATGGATTACAACTGCTTCCAAATAAGGATTTATACTTAGCGGTAAAAGTAATACAAAAACCAATTAGTGGTATATAGATATAAATTTTGTTGGTTATATAATTATAATTTAAGATGTCTGCAACGTACAATAGTATTGTTTTATTACCAGTGAATGATTAATAAATTAAAAAACAATAGGCCCTCCCGATGTACCGGGAAGGCCTATTGTTTTTTAATGTCTTACTTATTCTTACAGAATGAGCAACCTGGTAATAGTTACGCTGTTTATTTTCAGTACATAAATACCCAACTTACTATTTCCGTTAAGCTGAACATCAATGATACCTGCCGTATTCATTACCGTTCTTTGATACACTATTTTACCATTTAAGTCTGCCAGGGTAATGGTAATTTGTTTGTTGATCAGGTAATCAGGAGTTTTTAATTTGAAATGGTTACCAATTACCGGGTTTGGATAAACCGTGATGTCACCAATTGCATCGTCATCATTGCAATAGCCCAGTTTGTCGCCATGTTTCAGGTGCTCTGATGCTGCTGATTCATCAACACACTGGCTGCTACCGTTGTGACAGATCATCACTTTTTCTTCACGAAGACCGCACGATACAGTTATTGCGTTAATGCGAATGGAAGTTTCAGCCGAGCATCCTTTAGCATCGGTGATGGTTACGCTGTACGTACCGGCAGCGGCCACAGTAATGGATGAGGTGTTTTTAGTGTTACTCCATTTGTAGCTATACGGGGCAGTACCACCCACAGGTTTAGCTACCAGCAGCAGAGAAGAAGAACCAAACCCAATATAAATGGTGTTTTTCTCAGTAGAACCAGGGCCTGCTACATACACATCAGGAATAGTAACTGCTACATTAACAGAATTACTGTCGTCGCAATCTGAGTTGTTGGTTACACCACAGGCTGCAGGAATGTTAGCACCTTTTCCATCGCCATCGTTGTCGGCATATAATATTCTGGTATCATCACAATCCTGGTTGTTGGTTACATAACCAGCAGGTGGGATTGATGAACAGAAATAAGAAGCCGCTTTAGAACCAAAACCATCGTGGTCGTTATCTGCATAATACAACAGCGGTTTCTGAACGGCAGCATCATTATCGTTACAGTCTGTGCCGTTGGCTGAGTAACCGGCCGGAGCATCATTCTGTGGAAATAATACAGCTGCGCCAGCACCTAAACCATCGTGATCGCTATCAACAAAGAAACCTTTGTTAATAGTCAGTTCAGCTGAAACACTGTCGGCATCCAGGTAGTAAATATCACCAATTTGCGAGGCTGTGATTGTTACTTTACCTGCTGATACGATATGAATTTTACCATTTTCAATAGTAGCCACTGAGTTATCAGCGCTGGTGTATTGTATTGGTAAATTTGAAGTGCTGGTGGCACCTCCGTCAAAATCGGAATCAGTAACCAAAACAGGTTGCATTGGACCGAATGAAATGGTTTGCTTTCCGGTATTCAATAAATTAAATACAGGGAAGCTGTTTACACCTGTAAAGCTCACCTGATAGCCTGAAGCCTGAGCAGTTACTGGTGTAACGGGTGCGGCCTGAACGTTCGTTAAAGTGGCTGCGTTACCGGTTACCAAACGCATAGCAGCAGCGGCATCGCATTGCGTATTGGCATCGGCAGTATTGTATCCAAAAGTGAGGTCTGTAGTAGTTACAGTGGCTGGCTGAATATCCCAGCTTCTGTTGATGGCGCTGCCTTCATAAGGCAGCCCTACTATTAAACCTCCCTGTTTTACATGAGCCGTGAAAACCGTACCTGCGGCAGGCTTCACCGTTACGGGGTTGTAGCTGTCGCCAGCGCCAATCCATAAAGGCGTAGCCACGCCGGCATTTGTAAGGCGGGTGAAGGTTCCCGACTGATTATCACCCTTCATTGCGAACCATTGTGTTGGTGCGCCCCCGCCCACAAATTGAAGACCGGTAGGTTTTGTAGTATAGTTGCCGGTTGAAATAACCGTAATACTTGTAACAACTCCATTGGTAATATTGGCTACTGCATAAGTAGGGGCTGTGCTGGTTGACAGTGCACCGCCGGTGAAAAACACAGCTGGTGCAGTTACATAAC
>CBIMFG010000783.1:0-3443 GCA_966243125.1 uncultured Niastella sp. | reverse complement strand
TTATCATTATCGAACTGGATGAGATTGTGATTCAGGTTGGCTTTGGCTACCAGGCGCCTAATGTAAGAATAATGGCGCCTACCGGCCCTACATTAACCTGGCGTTTTGTGGCGCCCAACGTACACGACTTTATGTGGGCGGCTGATCCTGAGTATGTGCATTTGACCCGTACGATTGCCGGCGGTCCGGATATTCATGTGATCTATAACCGCGAAGAAGACCTGCTGCGCAGAACGTACGAAGCATTGGCTCCTGAAAAGAAAAAGAACTACGCCAATGCAGATGCCTATATTAAATGGTTTGATGATGAGTGGAACCGCATTGCCGATGCAGCTGTAATAGTGTTGCCGTTTATTGAAAAGAAATTCGGCGCATATCCTTACAAACAATATACATTTATTCATGGGGGCGATGGCGGTATGGAATACCCCATGAGCACCCTGATAGTTGGTCCCAGCGTAAGCACGGCCTTTCATGAATGGATGCACAGCTGGTACCAGGGTATGCTGGGCACCAATGAATCGGAATATGGCTGGATGGACGAAGGCTTTACCAGTTATGCAGAATCGCTGGTAACAAACTATTACCAAACGGTTTCCGGTACGCAGGCAACAGAAAGTACCGCAGGTACAGGTCCGCGCAAGAAAACGCTGGTTGATTCGCTTACAAAAAGCAAATCATACCTGGGCGCCGACAACCCACATGCTGATGCTTACGATAATTATTTTGGTTTAGTGGCCAGCCGGCTGGAGGAACCATTAACCACGCATGCCGATCATTTTGAAACGAACTTTGCTTACAGCCTGGCTTCGTATTCAAAAGGGGAGGTGTTTATGGAACAACTGGGTTACATAGTAGGGGCGCCGGTTCGCGATAAAATTCTAATGGATTATTATAACCAATGGCGCTTTAAACACCCTAATGTGAATGATTTTATTCGCGTAGCTGAAAAGGTAAGTGATATGAAGCTGGACTGGTACCGCGAGTATTTTGTGAATACCACCAAAACCATTGACTATGGAATTGATAGTTTGTGGGAAGAAGCTGGAAAAACAAAGATCAGGATGCGCCGCATTGGTAATATGCCTATGCCTGTTGATGTGCTGATCAGTTTCAAAGATGGCAGTAAGCTGATGGCTTATGTGCCGCAGTATTTTATGTTTGGCCAAAAACCGGTTGAAGATGCTACCATTCCACGTACGGTATATGAGCCCTGGAAATGGACAAATCCGCAATATACGTTTGAGGTTAATCACAAGATCACCGATCTGAAGGTCATTGAAATTGACCCATCCATGCGAATGGCAGATATAGATAGAAAGAACAACAAACTGGATATTCCCTGGTAATTAGCTAATGTGATGATTCGATAATGTGATAATTCGATAATGTGATGATGAAAAGCCGTCCCGACTAAAGTCAGGACGGCTTTTTGTAACTAAACAGGTACCAATCAAAAAGGCCGCTCAATGAACGGCCCTCTTTCAAAATAAGGTTATTGATAAACAGAGCACAGGAAGGTAAAATGGCATGTAAGTATTTGATGTGACAACCAGATGCAAAGCTAGGTTCGTATTAGAATTAAAACAATACTACTTTGTGGGTATAATTTGCTGTGCTAAACTGCTGGTGCGCCTTTACCTTCTCCGAATTAGCGACCAAAGAACTTATTAATAGCTTCAACACGATTATTTACATGTAGCTTTTCGTATATATGATATACGTGTTTGCGCACTGTTTCCTGACTAATGAATAAGCTGGCAGCAATTTCTTTATACAACATGCCTTTAGCCAGTAATTCCAGGATTTCTTTTTCACGGTTTGATAAAACGCTGAGTGAGTTTTCTGCAGCTTCTGCGCCTGCTTTGTTTTGTTGAAAGGCCGCCACTACTTTACGGGCTATCTGGCTGCTCATGGGAGCGCCGCCTTCCTGTAATTCCCTGATGGCTTCCAGTAACTTATGAGGAGCTGTTTTCTTTAAAATATATCCACTGGCGCCGGCTGTTAATGCTTCAAATATCTTTTCATCATCTTCATACACTGTACACATCATAAACAGGATGTCAGGATAATCTGATTTCAGGTGCTTTACTACATCGATGCCGCTTTCCCCTTCACCCAGGTTAATATCCATCAGCACTACATTCGGTTTCAGATCGGGTATTTTCACCAATGCCTCTTCCGCTGTTGAGCAGCTTCCCACTAACTGGTATCCTTCCGACATCGTTACGATCTGTTCCAGTGCAGACCGTATATCTTTAGTATCGTCTACGATACATACAGTAATATCCATCATGGTACAAAGTTCAGTTTTTTGCCGGAACGTAAAATACCACTTTAAGGTAGTTTTACTTACTATACATAAAAACATTCATTGTTTGTTATTGAGTGTTAACGTATAGCTATAATAACTGAGGATAAAATTAGCTGTTACCAGTCGCCGGTTACCGGTTTTTTTGGTAACTGGCGACCGGTAAACCGGTGACTGCCAATTATATTCCCGGGCTTCACCTTACTTACACAGAAACATACAACATGTATTTCTCTTTGAAGTATTCCTCACGAAAGATCTCATAAACCTCCATTAAACGGGGTCTGCAACCACTTTCAGAGATCTCCAGCGCCAGATCGCCGCCTTTTAAGCAAATAAGCCCGGGTTTTTGATTTTCACTGTTGGGAGATGGTTTCTTTAATATTGGCTTCGACCATTGCCACAGGTCTTTTAAGGGCGCCACCGCTCTCGATACCACGAAATCAAATTTTTTGTCTTTGATCTCTTCAACGCGCGTATGGCGGGTAGTTACATTCTTCAGCCCCAGGGCTTCGGCAACTGCATCTACTACCTTTAATTTTTTACCAATACTATCTACAAGAAGAAATTTTACCTCTGGGAAAAAGATGGCCAGGGGTATTCCCGGAAAACCACCACCTGTACCCAGGTCAACAATGGTTGAACCGGGCCTGAACTCAAAAGCAGTGGCAATAGCCAAAGAATGCAGCACATGCTTTTCGTACAGGCTTTCCATGTCTTTACGCGAAATAACATTGATCTTGCTGTTCCAGTCGTTGTACAGTTCGTCTAAAGCGGCAAACTGTTGAAGCTGAACAGGGCTAAAATCACCGAAATATTTGGTGATCAGTTCCAGTTTTTGTTGGGCTTTCTCCATATTGAAGGAGCAAAGATGAAGTAATGTATGAACATCCAGATATCTAAAATCCACCACCAGAAAAAAAGATCCTTTTCATTCATCTTTTTCATGGCGTTGTAATAAACAACCGCCTGCCAAATGAAGCGGATGCCAAAAACACCCAGTGTTAAACGCCAGTCAAAGAAAACCAGGCATAGAACAAGCAGGGGGTACATAAAAAAGTGAGAGAGTGAATACAGACCTAAAAGAAATTTATGAACTGGTTTGTAGAATTTGCTGGTGCTGTAGTGGCGG
>CBIMFG010000782.1:0-3444 GCA_966243125.1 uncultured Niastella sp. | reverse complement strand
GCATCTTTTAAAAAAAGCGCGAACTCCTTGGTGAGTCGTGCTCCTTTCATAACCAGATCCCAGTTACGAGATACGATTTCGCCAGTAGACTGAACTTCCCAGCGGCGGCGCTTTATGCTCAGTTCTACTTTGTTTTCACGAATTGGAAAGTCTTGTACCCGAACTTCCGGATAAAATCCTTTAGAGTGGAGTGTTTGGCCTGCGTACTCGGTCGGAGGTAGATTCTTTTCTTCTAAAAATAAGACCAAACCTTCTTTATCTTTTACAAAATGAGTTATATCAAAATATTCAAGTGTCCCTGCTGGTAAAAAATAGCCTAACAATTCTTTTTCCTGATCCTTTTCCAATGTCTTTTGTCCGTTTTATTAGGCTGCAAAACAACAACTTTATCTAAAATCCCCCAACTTTTCAATATGATCTGTCTTTTGCTTTTTCTGATATGATTAGACATGTAAGAAAATACAAAAGCCTGTAAGTCAATTAAAACTTACAGGCTTTGATACGATTTGACATCGTGCTCGTCGGGAGGACAGGATTCGAACCTGCGACCCCATGGTCCCAAACCATGTATTCTACCGGGCTGAACTACCTCCCGAGCATCTTTTTGGTTGTTACCAACCTACCAAGATCGAGGTATAAAACTTCCGCTTTCATTGCTTCGGCGGACTTTCGCGGAGAGGGAGGGATTCGAACCCTCGATACAAGTTTAAGCTCGTATAACGGTTTAGCAAACCGGCCCTTTCGGCCACTCAGGCACCTCTCCTTTTCCAGCGGGATGCAAAACTAAGAGTATTCTTTCAAATAAAAATCAATTACATAGAGAAATCTCAAAAATTTTTAAGTTTTTTCGGGAAACGGGTTTTCAGCAGGTTCAAAAAGTGCTTTTGAGCTATCGCAATATCAACTACAGCAACAGTTCAGCGCCAGATTGACCTAATATGGCTTTTATTTAAAGCAGGAAGCACAAATAATGAAAAGCTGAATAATTAGAAAAAGCCTCGAAGCTGGGGCTTAAAAAGCATCGGGTGCCATCTCATTTACCCACTCGCCCTAAAAAGAAAAAATCCTGCTCATTACCGAACAGGATTTGTATAAGAATTTTTGAAAACTATTTTGCTACATGGCGGCCAATTGCACCTTTTGCTGTAATTCCATTACGCTTTCGCGGAATGTGCTATCGGTGTCCATCAGGTCTTTTACCGTTTGGCAGGAGTGAATGACAGTAGTGTGGTCACGACCGCCGAAATGCTCCCCAATGGTCTTTAATGAGTTTTTGGTGAATGCTTTGGCCAGGTACATAGTAATTTGCCGGGCCTGAACAATTTCACGCTTACGGGTTTTTTGTAGCAGTTTGTCGTAAGGCACATCGAAGTATTCGCATACCATTTTCTGGATGGTTTCGATGGTGATTTCCTTGCTGCTAGTTTTCACGAAATTACGGAGGACTCTTTTTGCCAAGTCTAGGTCTATTTCCCGCTTGTTAAGCGAAGATTGTGCCAATAATGAGATCAAAGCACCCTCCAGCTCCCGTACATTACTATTGATATTATAAGCCAAATACTTAACTACTTCTTTGGGCATTTCCAATCCATCATTCTTCATCTTGCGCTCCAGGATCTCGATGCGGGTTTCATAGTCCGGCACCTGTAAATCGGCACTTAACCCCCAACGGAAACGGCTTAACAACCTTTCCTGAACACCTTCCAGGTCTTTGGGTGGTTTATCAGACGTTAAGATCAATTGCTTGCCACTTTGATGTAAATGGTTAAAGATGGCAAAGAAAGCATCCTGCGATTTTTCGGCCCGGTTAAAGAACTGAACATCGTCAATGATCAATACATCTATCAGCTGATAGAAGTGTATAAAGTCATTAATAGCATTATTACGGCTATGGTCCTGAAACTGGTTAATGAACTTTTCAGAGCTTACATACAACACGACTTTGTTGGGATGCAAACGCTTGGTATCATTACCTATGCTTTGTGCCAGGTGGGTTTTTCCTAAACCAACACTACCATATATTACTAAGGGATTAAACGAACTGGCGCCCGGTTTTTCCGCAACGGTTTTTCCCGCACGGCGGGCCACACGATTACTATCACCTTCAATAAAGTTATCAAATGTATAAATGGGATTGAGCTGCGGATCAATCTGCATTTTTTTCAAACCCGGAATAACAAAAGGGTTCTTAACCGGATTATTGATAATGAGTGGAAAATCCATCTCATTACTTGAAAAAGTTTTGTAGCCGTGTGTAGGAACATCCATAGTTAGCGGTTTGTTATTATGATTACCACTATCAACCATTATCCGATATTCTAATCTGGCATCCTTTCCTAAAACCCTTCTTAATGTTTTCGCCAACAGATTTACATAATGCTCTTCCAGGTATTCATAAAAGAATTGACTCGGAACCTGAATGATAAGTATATTATCTCTCAGCTCTACTGGCTTAATTGGTTCAAACCAGGTTTTGAAATGTTGCCACTCAACAATATCCTTGATTATTTCCAAACAGTTACTCCAAACTTTTTCGGACGTCTTAGCCATTATACTAGTAGCAGTTTTTTTATGTTGAGTTAAGTTGCTATTCATCTTTATTCGCTCGCTTAGTCTGACTTCACAGGACAGTTGGGGAATCTCAGAAACTTTAAAAGGGCGACGAATATCAAATTTTTCTTCTGAAAAAAAAATTTTTTATTCACTAGTTTTTGACAATTCTACACTCCGCCTGACTTATTATTTTATTTTATTTTTTACTGTCAAAATAATTCCCATCAATAACTATCCCATGCAATTATTATGCGCAGATTTTAGTTACTGTTCCAACCTGTGAGATCTGACTAATACAAGTGATGAATCGCAAAAAACTGCATTCTCTATTTTTAACAACCGGCAGCCTATGCTGCGTACTTTTGCGACACCACTCTCGCAAGCAGTGCTCATTATCTTACTATATGCCCGGGAAAAGTTTATGTTTGGGCGTGCCGACCCTGAAGCTCCTGGTTTACAACGAACGGATTTTATTGTGTTGGTTTTGCAGAGAATGCTGATGAAGAAAGACAATAACGCAGTAATATCAAACAACGCTTTCTTCATATTATTTATTGGATGCTATTGAAGGTACAAATAATTTGAAATGCAGGAAATATAAATCCTCTTTTTTTTATTTCCTCATCAAAATAAAAAACCACTTATACCATTGCATTAATTAAAATAAAGTTATAGATTAACATTTTACTGCATTAGCTATAAAAGTACAAATACACAATAACACTTGTAAGCATAAAGACCTCAAGGTATTCAGGTATTTCTTAAAAAGCAATAACACTTAGCGGTACAAATTTGTACTATGTGGTATTAACCTCACTCATTTGTAAATATTTACCTACACTAACAAAAACATAATAAAAAGACTATCCTTTCAATGGTTACAAAAAGCTA
>CBIMFG010000781.1:0-3448 GCA_966243125.1 uncultured Niastella sp. | reverse complement strand
AGGGTTCATTTAAAGACTTAAGTAGTAATTTTTGTTTAATATTTATCAATTTATTGAACGCCGTTATAATATGCGCAGTTAGGATGCGCAGTATTGTATTTTCTTTGCGAAAGCATTAGCCAATACAACTAACTGTTCTCTTATTAATCGAAATTAATGACATACTTATATACAGCCCGTGCTAAATTTGACAAGGAAAACAACGGCGAAATCCTTTCCTGGGCGAATTATATCCAATGGAGTAATCTCACTCAATTGACTGAACTCGTTTCGATGGATACAAGCCTTAATGAAGTTTTAGTTGAGCCTGACCGAACAAGTGAGGGAAGACTGTTATCTTCGTAAATCTGGCTGGTAGCCATTTTGTTCAAACCAAACCTCGAAAATATAATCCCATGTGGTAAAGCATTCAGCTAATGAAGCTCCTTTGTGCACAACCGCATACAAACCTCCGCTAATATTCGTAGTTCCAATAAGTCCTTCTCCCTCGATAATATCCGGTATCCTAGCAAATAGCTCAGACGAAGAATTTGTTGCGTTCGAGAGCACATTTACGATAGAAGTTTTTTGTTTTTTCGCTTGTCAAAAGGATCTGCCAATCAAATGTGAAGGTTTTCTTTTTTCGTCGGGGTTGGCTGGACAATTGTCTTACCTTTTTCTTGACAAATAAACCCAGTATGTAAACTATAGGTATAATGATGTGCTATCTTAACTTTTTGCTTAACGGTTTATTTTTTGTTTATACATTAGGGCAATGAAAAACTTCAAATCAGAAATCACTGGAAACCTGGACATATTTGTAATCGAAAATGAAGATGAATTAGATGGTGACAAAATGCAATGGAAGCAGGTTTTAATTCATGGTGATCCGGAAGGACTAAGATCATTTGCACAACTTTTAATAAAGTTGGCCGACCTCAAACAGGACGATGTTGACAAACTTCCAGTAGGCGCAAGAGAGCACATTCACTTGCAGCCAAAGTTCGATTTATCAAATAGTTCAGAGATGGTAATTGTAGGAAGACTCGATGCAAAAGGAACTGGTGCTTTTTATGACCGCTATATTTCAAGAGATAATAGTTAACAGTGGATGAAATGCTTTCCGTCTCAAAATCATAATTGGACCCGTTTACCTGAGCTACAGATCTTGCCTGGCTATTGGCGGGCAAGGTCATGTACCAATGGAGGCATATTGCAAAACAATTTTTTTCTGACAATAATTATTTTAAAAATATAACGCTTCGATTATATCCATGCAAAATATTAATAAGCGTGTAGTTTTGGGCAATAGATGTGTTGATTTGGTCGATAAACGTGTAATAAGTATGGGTACACCGATGCCACCAATGGCGGAGTTTTTTCTATAGTCGCTGGTACATAGTGGTAATATGCTTAAATGCATTATTTTAGCCGCCAAATTTGACCCCATCTCCATATGAGTAAAACAATCCGGCTCTTGGTTATCCTTGCATTGGTTTATAGTTCGAATGTTCAGGCTCAAAATGATTCTCTCTTTCTTGATCTGGGAAGAGTAAAATTGAGAAAGGAATTCACTCAATCTACTACCATTAAAGGCAGTGACCTGGAAAGAATGCCGTTTACCAATCTTACCGAAGCTATCAATAGCTGGTTAATGGGTACACTCACCACAAAAAACACTGTACTTTATATTGTTGATGGCAACCTGTTAAATGACGTAAATGCTTATAGTGTTTATGATATCGAAGAAGTGACCCTTGTACAAAACGCCCTGATACAGGTAAGTGGCGCTACCCAGCAACAGCAACTGGTGATAGTTACTACCAAAAGAAAAGCTTCACACAAAGCTGGTATTTGCACAGCCGGGCAACTGTTTGGAACAGGTAAAGAAGCTGATTTCGGAACGCCAGACTCAAAATCCACTGTTAACCTGTATCACCAGTATTACCTTTCAGTATATCAAAACCAGCAACGCCTGCAATACGGTATTTCGCTTAATTATCTGCGCGATGTAACCCCCCAGGTAAAGCAAGATAAAATAGCGTATGATCCACCTCTTCATATGGACCGTTTTCGTGTTCAGGCATATCTTACCGCACAACTTGGCGACCATAATACCCTGCAATTGAATATTGGATATGCTCCTCAAAGCATTACAGAAAAAAGTATAACTACTTCTACCACGCAAAAAAGAGAATATACATATTCTAACCGACAACCCTTATTCATCCCGTCTTTACGATTACATACTAATTTTTTGAAAAACTTGAATAACGATTTGTCTGTTGCTTATGTGCCGGGTGTTGGCCGTACAAATACTTTTGAATCAATTCAGGGATTTTATGCATATAATGGTGACAGTTTTAAAATCCGGAACAATTTTAATTCAAAAGATAGATTACAACAAATGGTGATCAGGGACCACCTGAGTTACGTCAAAAGCCTGGAGGCGTGGAATCTGGAGCCCTCACTGGATATAATGTACAAGGAGCTGAAAACAAAAAATGAAACCTTTATTAACAGCTATAGCTTTTATAGTAGTAATGTGTTGAATCCGGGCGCCACGCAAAACTCAACTTCTGTCACCTCCTACGGGCCAGCTAAAATATACCTGCTTACTCCTTCCCTGAACCTGTTTTACAGGAACCTGTTTAATGTGCAAGCCGGGTTGTTGCAAAACCTGTCGCACAGTTATAGTGATAAAATGAAGCGTACATTTCCATTTGTGTCCACCTCGATTGATGTGTTAAGGGCATTTGTTCCCGGGGCCAAAGCAGGTGTTAAATTATTTGCCTCTTATGCTGTTGCCGGCGATTTTGCAGATCTGCAAGATAAATTGGAGGATTTTGTTCCTATGGATCAATCGGCTAATACTCTTTTTCCTTATTATGGTTCGGCATACGACACAACCTGGCATATAATGACTGCCGGGGCTGTATTCCATGCCTGGAATAACCGGGTAATGATAAACTATAATTTCGAAAGAAGGCATTATAACGTAGCAATGGAATTAACGCTGCCAACAAATTTTACGATAGTATATATGCCGGAGTGCCGATCCTACACAAACCGGTTAGGCGTACAAGTTAAGATCATAGAAACATCCCAGGCACAATGGTTAAGCGGCATTAATGCCACCCGGATGAAAAATGAGATCTATACGACCTTTTTGAACGCAGGTACTGCACCCAAAACTACTACCTGGACTAGTGGCTGGATCAACCGTTTACGCTATAAAGCCCTTCTACTGGGGTGTGATATATTATATAGCCCAGATGTCAGGCAGACTTCAGGCACTTCCTCCAATATCGTTATGAGTAAAGCCAATGCCTGGTTGTTGCAAAATCTATATGCCGGTTATCAATGGCAGCAGGGAAAATTAAAGGGATTGGAAGTATATGCAGCTGCCCGTAATTTGGCACAAAGTGCTACATACGATCTTTCAGACGGCCGCAGATATTACGGTATA
>CBIMFG010000780.1:0-3449 GCA_966243125.1 uncultured Niastella sp. | reverse complement strand
TCGTCAATGGGTTTGCCATCCTTTTTTCCTGTACGGTGCGCATCCTGATTATCAATAATGTATTTGGTATGATCGAAGTTGATCTCAATACCCAGGTCGTCTTTGATGAAATAACCAATGCGGTAATTGTATTGTGGAATGGTGAGCGCCCTGTCGAAAAGTCCTTCATTCCAGCCGGGGTGATCGTGTGCACGAATACCCCTAAATGTATAGTTACTGTTAAGTTCTGGTTGAACTATATGCAGGTTGCTTTGGGTATACCATTCTTTATTATACCCCCAGGAAAAATAAAATTCTCCTTTGTGAGATGGGTACTTTGACTGAGCTGCTACAAAAAAGGGTACAACCAAAAATGCTATTGCCATAATAGCATTTCTACGGGAATTACTCATGGTACTACGGTTAAAAAGACATTTTCCAAGGGAACGTTGCCCAAACGAATATGCTTGTTTTAATATTGTGAATTAAGACCTACAAAATATTACACATCATATTCCAGAACCGGGCGCAGCCAGCGTTCTACATCTTCAACTGCCATATTCTTACGGTCGGCATAATCAACAACCTGGTCTTTCTGGATCTTTCCTAAACCAAAATACTGGCTTTGTGGGTGGCCAAAATACCAACCGCAAATAGATGAGGCAGGGTACATAGCCAGTGATTCAGTCAATGTTATGTGCGTTGCCTGCTCACCACCCAATAAATTGAATAGCTTATATTTTTCAGTGTGATCGGGACAGGCAGGATAACCTGGCGCTGGCCTGATACCTGAATAGGACTCTTTTATTAACTCTTCGTTACTAAACTGCTCATCTTTTACATATCCCCAGAATTCTTTCCGCACGCGTTCATGCAACAGTTCCGCGAAAGCTTCGGCAAGCCTATCTGCTAACACCTGTAACATGATTTTGTTGTAATCGTCGTGACTTTCTACAAACTTTTTAATGTGGGGCTCAATTCCCTGTATAGTTACTGAAAAGGCGCCCATGTAATCGGCTGCCTCCCGGCCTCCCCCAGTGGGGGAGGCGTTAGCTGGTTTAATGAAATCAGCTAATGAAAAGTTAGGCTGCCCGGCGGCCTTTTTATTTTGTTGACGCAAATGTTCCAGGCGGGCTATTTCTTTTCCATTGTCATCATAAACAAAGGTGGAATCTTTTCCATCGCCGGCGGCATGCCAGAAACCGATAACACCGTGGGCTGTTAACCATTTTTCTTTGATGATGGTTTTAAGTAGTTCGTTGGCATCCTCAAACAGTTTGGTGGCTTCTTTTCCTACTTTTTCGTCCTGTAAAATGGCCGGGAACTTGCCATGTAATTCCCAGGCAATAAAGAACGGGCCCCAGTCAATATAGTCAACCAGTTCGTTCAGATCGTAGTTGTCTAAAATGCGGGTGCCGGTGAATTGTGGAACGGTTGGGGTAAAACTGCTCCACTCAATGGCTACTTTATTTTCCTGCGCTTCTTCAAATTTCAGGTATTGCTTGGCGGTTTTCTTGCTGCCAAAATCATCGCGCAGCTTTTGGTATTCCTTACCAACGTTTGCCAGGTATTCTGGTTTTTGCTCTTTGCTTAACAGAGAACCTGCTACCGTAACACTTCGCGAAGCATCCAGTACGTGCACCACCCCGTTTTCATACTGGGGAGCTATTTTAACAGCCGTGTGCATGCGGGAGGTGGTAGCGCCGCCAATCAGCAATGGCTGGTTCATGTTGCGGCGTTTCATTTCGTGGGCCACATGCACCATTTCATCGAGCGAGGGTGTAATAAGACCGCTTAACCCGATTATATCTACTTTTTCCTTTTGTGCTGTTTCCAGTATTTTATCGGCCGGCACCATAACGCCCAGGTCAATGATGTCGTAACCGTTACAACCTAACACTACTCCTACAATGTTCTTTCCAATATCGTGTACATCACCTTTAACGGTAGCCAATAAAATTTTGGCTGCACCTGACGCCTGGCTTTCCCCGCCCGCAGCGCGCAGTCTTTCTTTTTCTTCTTCAATATAAGGGGTAAGAATGGCCACCGATTTTTTCATTACGCGCGCACTTTTTACCACCTGCGGCAGAAACATTTTACCACTGCCAAAGAGGTCGCCCACCACGTTCATGCCGTTCATTAGAGGCCCTTCAATAACATCGAGTGGCTTGGGGTATTTCTGCCTGGCTTCTTCCGTATCCTGGTCTATATAGTCTGTAATGCCGTTTATGAGGGCATGTTTCAGTCGATCCTCTACAGAGTTACTACGCCATGCCTCGTTCTTTACTTCAGTTTTATCTTTTGCTTTTACCGTTTCTGCAAAGGCAATCAGGCGATCGGTTGCATCTTCGCGGCGGTTTTGGATCACATCTTCACACAACTCGCGCAACTGCGGCTCAATTTCATCATATACGATCAGCTGACCGGCGTTAACAATACCCATATCCATACCTGCTTTAATGGTATGGTACAGGAAAACGGCGTGCATGGCTTCGCGCACGGGCTCATTACCGCGGAACGAGAAGGAAATATTACTAACCCCGCCGCTTACTTTGGCCAGGGGCATTTTTTGTTTGATAATGCGGGTGGCTTCAATAAAATCAACCGCATAATTGTTGTGCTCTTCAATACCGGTTGCTACCGCAAATATGTTAGGGTCGAAGATGATGTCCTGGGGATCGTAACCTACTTCTTCGGTTAAGATCTTGTAAGCCTTTTCGCAAATGTCAACCCGTCGTTGCAGGGTATCGGCCTGGCCATTTTCGTCAAATGCCATCACCACTACAGAGGCGCCATACAGCTTACAGATATTCGCTTCCCGTTTGAATTTTTCTATTCCCTCTTTCATGGAAATAGAGTTCACTATACATTTACCCTGAACGCACTTTAAACCTGCTTCAATGATCTCGAATTTTGAGCTGTCGATCATAACGGGGATCTTAGCTATATCGGGCTCACTTTGCAACAGGTTCAGGAAGGTGGTCATGGCTTTTACACCATCCAGCAGGGCATCGTCCATGTTAACGTCCAATACCTGGGCGCCGCTTTCTACCTGTTGGCGGGCAACGCTAAGTGCTTCTTCATACTTGTTTTCTCTGATGAGACGGGCAAACTTTTTTGAACCTGTTACGTTGGTACGTTCCCCTACGTTCACAAAGTTTGTTTCAGGACGAATAACCAGGGGTTCTAACCCCGAAAGTCGCAAGTATGGCTTTATCGATCAGTTGGCTGGCATATGCTGTTTTACCTTACAATTAATTTCAAAATGTTGATCTTACAACGCCGATTCCAAAACCGGTAAAGGCCTTGGTTTAAAGTTGCGAACGTGATCGGCAATATGCTTAATGTGGTCGGGCGTAGTACCGCAACAACCACCTACAATGTTTACAAAACCTTCGCGGGCCCATTCTTCCAGGAAGTGGGCGGTTTGTTCGGGCTGTTCATCATACTCACCCATAGCATTGGGTAAA
>CBIMFG010000779.1:0-3449 GCA_966243125.1 uncultured Niastella sp. | reverse complement strand
GCTTCATGGCATTTTTATAACTGATCACACTGATAACACCAGGTTCTTTTTTTACCGCAGCGTCATCAATGGAGGCGATTGTTCCTTTTGCAATGGTGGCGCGTACCGGAAAAGCATAGGCCATATTCGGCTGGTTGAACTCTGCTGAATAGGTTGCCTTGCCGGTTACCTTCAGGCGGCCATCTATCCGGCTGATCGGTTTACCTGTTTCACTCATGATCTAAAAGATTTGTTGTTTATTCCATTCCATAACCTGTTCCGTGCAGCGCGTTATCCAATGCACGCACGATGGCTTTCTCTGCCATTTTCACTTTGTATTTATTATGTTCCAATGGCCGGGCATTTTTCAATTCTGCTGCTGCAGCTGCTTTAAAGTTGGCTTCCGTAGCGTCTTTGCCTTTCAGTAATTGCTCGGCTATACTGGCCCGCCAGGGTTTATGGGCAACACCGCCCAAGGCTATCCGCGCGTCTTTGATTTGGTTGCCATCCAGTGAAAGGGCAGCCGCCACAGACACCAATGCAAATGCATAGGATGATCGTTCCCGGATCTTTAAGTAATGGGAATGTTCGGCCAACTCATTATCGGGTAATGTTATGGCGGTGATCAATTCGCCATGCGCCAGGTTATTGTCTTTTTCAGGATGATCGCCGGGCAACCGGTGAAAATCCGCAAATGGGATCGTCCGGGTTGAACCGTTCTTGCCTTCTGTATGCACCACCGCATTCAGCGCTGCCAATGCCACCGCCATGTCTGATGGGTAAACGGCTACACATTTTTCAGACCACCCCAAAATGGCATGGTTATGATTCATGCCTTTCAGCGCGCCACAGCCCGATCCTGGCTCGCGTTTATTGCAGGGCATATTTACATCGTAAAAATAAGTACAGCGCGTACGCTGATTCAGGTTGCCGCCGTTGGTGGCCATATTGCGGATCTGCGCACTGGCGCCCGCCAATATAGCCATGGAAAGGAGCGGGTGGTTGGTGCGGATCAACTCATGATTGGCCGTGAAAGCGTTGGTAGCCGTACTGCCAATGGAGATGCCGCTGGCGGTTTTTTCAATGCTGCTATATTTCAACCGGGTAATTTCCACCAGGGTGGAAGGATGCAGCACATCTTCTTTCATCAGATCAACCAGATTGGTGCCGCCGCCCAGAAATTTTGCACCGGGTTCCGATGATACAGTTGCGATGGCGGTACCCGCATCGCCGGCATTCGAAAATTTGAATGGTTGCATGATTATCGATTGCTTGGTGTGATCAAATAGTGCCGTCTGCAAATTGCCAAACCTGGGCAACAGCTTTGTCGCCATGCACCTCGCGAATGGCATCCACTATATTGGGGTAGGCCCCGCAACGGCAGATGTTTCCCGACATGCGTTCGCGAATTTCCTCATCACTCAATTGCACGGGTTGGCCGGTTTGCCGCACATTCCTGGTAACATAGCTGGCCTCCCCGTTCTTCGCTTCCTGCAGCAAGGCCACCGCCGAACAGATCTGTCCCGGCGTACAATACCCACATTGAAATCCGTCGTGTTTTATAAAGGAAGCCTGCATCGGGTGCAGGTCATTGCCTTTGGCCAAACCTTCAATGGTAGTCACTTCTTTATCCGCACAGGTAGCGGCCAACGTTAGGCAGCTGAGCACGCGCCGGTCGTTGATAATGACCGTGCAGGCGCCGCACTGACCATGATCGCAGCCCTTTTTTGAGCCGGTAAGGTCGAGCCGCTCCCGGAGCGTATCCAGTAAGGTCATACGAGCATCTACCAGCAGTTGTTGCGTACTGCCATTTATCTTGAAGGATACATTGACGCCGTTTTCGATGCCGATGGGCGGAAGGGGAGTGCCGGTAGTGTTGCGGGCCATCAATTGCTCAATACCCAGCAGGTGTGCCGCCAGCAAACCCGTTCCGGTAAAAGTGATCAGTTTCAGAAAATGGCGCCGCTTCATGCCGGAAGTAATGATCTCACTCATGTCATCGGGCATCAGCTCCTCCAGAACTTTCCGCTCAGCCTCCGTTAGGTCCGGAAACCTGGGATGATCTTCCATGGTGTATGTTTGAAGTGGTGTTAATTGCAGAATAAGTAGTTTGAACTGCAATTGTTGTACCCGGCGAATTTGGGATTTTGTGTATATTGTTGCACACTGGTGGTTAGCAATAAACTTAATTGGTATTAATTAGGCCGACAACTCCATTCGTAATTGTGAAAATACAGCTTCCACATAATCCTGCGATATTTTCTCCTGTTCCAGCCTGTTATTTTGCCTTGACTTAAGAAGGTTGTACAAGGTTGCTTCTTCTTCATTTAGTAAGTGTAGTTTGTCGGCTTTGTTATGTTCGCCTTTCACTGCAAACTCCTGAAACTTATCAAACGTTAATCTGTCCATCAATACGCTTTTAACCTGTTTATAATAAGAACGCAATTGGTGCAGAATTTGAAATCCATGTTCGTCTATATCTCCCCAATAGTAAATATTCTTGTCAGCCATCCACCGGGTATTTCGCAGGTAACTCACCTTAAACCCACCACCACTCCATATAGCTATGGCAGATGGAAAGGGTGGGAGGGTCAGAAAGTTCATTTTGTTTTCAGTAATAAATATGTGCCTGCTATGCCATATGCCTTTTTCAAAATCCGATAACCGGATGCTCAGATCTTTAATATTATTTGCGATTCCCAGATTTTCATCAAGCATTCTTATTCGGATCAGGACCTCGTCATTTAGAAGAAAATACCGATCTACACATTTCTTCTGACTTTTATCCCGGATGTGATCGGGTATAAGAAAGTCTAACAATGATTGTATTAATGTCTCGTTTTCTTCAATGAATTTTGTGTGAACGGGTATCGGCAGTTGACGGATGTATAATTCAGGTCTGGGGGTTGAAATAAAATATTTACAGACTGAAAGAATGCCATTCCAGTCAGTATTGGGAACAGTAAGTAAAAAAGGATTGTCATAAATCCATTGCTGCAGTTGAGGTAGGCTATTTATAACCTGTTCATAATTCTTTACAAACAACTCCCATTCTTTTATTTTTTTAACGACGTGTAAAAAATCATAGGCCGTTTCAAATACAATGCTATGCGGAAGTTGGTGGGTGCCGGTTCTCCTGAAATTATTTTCGGCTGTTTTTATCAGATACCCGATACCTGTCTCGTTCTTCGATTGACTGTATAAAGCAGTAATCTCATTTTGAAGTGCTTCAAAACGACCGGTCAGGTCGCCTGGCTTTGCTTTGCCTATGCGGTCATTTTCTTTAGGAAAGAATGGCTCCTTTAAAATATAGCTTTGCAGGAATGGTTTCCACCATTTTAAAGCCTGCTGTTTGATCTCTTCTGGACTAATCTTTTAAAGTGGATGTTGACGATGCCTTATTGAAAAGGTTTTTGTGTTTTGTTTTTTCAAGTTCTGCCTCCAGATCTTTTACGCGCTGTGATGTTTTG
>CBIMFG010000778.1:0-3450 GCA_966243125.1 uncultured Niastella sp. | reverse complement strand
AAATAACTTTTTATAATACTTTGCATTTCCTGCACCGTATCCTTCACCCGCTCACCTTCATTTTCCTTATACCAAAGAAAAATAAATCGCAACAACAGGTTCCTGTAAAATAACAGCAGGAAAATATAAATGGGAACAAGTCCAAAAAAGATGAAGAGCGTAGTGAGCGACGAAGCAATGCCTCCCACATATCCGCCTGCGAAATTAACAAGCTTCTCACTTTGCTCATTGAGCAGCTGTAATTGTCGCTCAGTAGAGAAATTCGTTTTGCTGTTGATCCAACTGCTCAGCCGTTCCAGGTGCGTAGTTACATTGGCTTTGAGGGTAGGAAAATCTGCTATTAACCGGGAGAATTGAGTGGTGAGAAACCAGATAAAAAGTGCCATACCTGCAAGCAGGATCACCAGCACAACAGGAATAGCCAGCATCTCCGGCATTCTTTTTTTTGTGAGCCATTTGAATAAAGGATAAACCAATATGGTAAGAAAAAAGGCGAGCAATATTGGCGCAAGGATATCAGCCGCATACACAATAAATAAGAATACAACTGCCAGTCCTAGAACTTCAATCGAACGCCTGACGGTTAAAGGAAGTGCTTGCACAGTTTTATAAACATTGCTGTAAATTGTATGCCAATCCTGCGTGGTATGGTTTTTTCGTTATTACAGGCAGACACCCCTCAAACCTCTTTAATATTTATAACCCGGTTTTATTGCTCCGGCTCTCCATTCGAAAACTACGTACATACAATCACATTAAATAACTAGCCATCCTGGCTATTAAAATTCATGTTATAACATGTAAGTGTTATGGTAAATATTATATGTTTTAGTCACCTAAGGTGGAACTTTGTATTTCAACGTCCACAACATTTATTGAGCCGGTTTGCCCGAAACCGCCGTGTGTTCTTTATTGAAGAACCAATTTTCGACGCAGCTGATAACCATATGGAAACTGCAATAGATGAAACCACTTCGGTTTGCATAGTAGTGCCACACCTGCAACCGGAGTTAACAGAAGAGGAGGTTATGATAGCGCAACGATCGTTGCTTGACAAGATGCTGACCTCCATGCAAATTTATAAATACATGCTGTGGTATTACTCGCCAATGGCCCTGGCCTTTAGCGATCATCTTAAACCGGAGCTTATTATTTACGATTGTATGGATGAGCTTTCTGCCTTTAAATTTGCTCCGCCCTTACTGGTTTTGCGCGAACAAAAATTATTGCAAAAAGCTGATGTGGTGTTTACTGGCGGCGCCTCTCTGTATGAAGCCAAAAAGCATTTGCATAGTAATATACACCTGTTTCCCAGCAGTATTGACAAATCGCATTTTAACAGTGCGCGTGCGCCATTGGCACAACCTGTTGACCAGGCATCGATACCGCATCCACGCATTGGCTTTTATGGCGTACTGGACGAACGATTAGACCTTGACATGCTGAAAGAGATCGCCACGTTGCGGCCCAACTGGCAATTTATTTTAGTGGGTCCGGTGGTAAAGATCGATGCAGCGGAACTGCCACAAAGCAACAATATTCATTATCTGGGGAGCAAACAGTATGCAGCATTGCCCAACTACCTTTCAGGCTGGGATATAGCCATGATGCCTTTTGCATTAAATGAATCAACCAGGTACATTAGCCCTACTAAAACGCCGGAGTACCTGGCTGGTGGCAAGCCGGTTATTTCAACCCCCATAAAAGATGTGGTAACACCTTACGAAGAAAAGGGGCTGGTGCATATAGCGGCTACGCCTGCACTGTTTATTGCTGCTGCAGAAGCCATTTTAACAAAAGTTGGATATAATGAATGGCTTACAAAAGTAGACAGGTTTTTATCGGGCATTTCATGGGACGAAACCTGGCAAAACATGGAGGCGCTTATTGAAATGGCCATTGAAAGTAAACAGAAATCGAATTCAAAAGCACATAATTATGTTTGATTATTTAATAGTAGGAGCAGGGTTTGCAGGAGCGGTAATAGCTGAACGGTTAGCTTCCTGCAGCAACAAAAAAGTGCTGGTGGTTGAAAGCAGGCATCACATTGGGGGCAATACCTACGATTATTATAACGACAACGGTATATTGGTACATAAGTATGGCCCACATATCTTTCACACCAATTCCAGGGAGGTATACGATTACCTGAGCCAGTTCACTGCCTGGCGGCCGTACGAACACCGGGTGCTGGCAAGTGTAGATGGCATGCTGGTGCCCATTCCAATAAACCTGAATACCATCAATCAATTATATGGAATGCATTTGTCGTCGCCCGAAGTAGACAGCTTCCTGGCCTCCAAAGCAGAAAAAAAAGACCGCATCATTACGTCAGAAGATGTTGTAATAAGTAAAGTAGGGAAGGAGTTGTATGAAAAATTCTTTAAAGAATATACCCGCAAACAATGGGGGCTCGACCCTTCGGAACTGGATGCATCTGTAGCTGCCCGTATACCCACCCGTAATAATTGCGACAACCGGTATTTTACCGACAAGTATCAATCCATGCCCTTACATGGGTATACCCGGCTTTTTGAGAATATGCTTTCGCACCCGAATATAAAGGTGATGCTGGGCACCGACTACAAAGATATTGAAGGAGATATTCCTTATAAGAAAATGATCTATACCGGCCCCATCGATTACTTTTTTGATTATTGCTATGGCAAACTGCCTTACCGTTCCATTGAATTCCGGTTCGAAACACTGGAAATGGAGCGCTATCAACCTACAGGTACCGTTAATTATCCTAACGAGCATCCCTACACAAGAGTAACCGAATTCAAATATTTAACTGGTCAAAAACATCCTAAAACCACAGTTGTATTTGAACATCCGCAGGCAGAAGGCGATCCCTATTATCCCGTTCCCCGGCCTGAGAATGCGGAATTGTATAAAAAATACCACTTATTGGCTAATGACCTGCCAAATGTTTTTTTCACGGGCCGGCTGGCTACCTATAAATATTATAATATGGACCAGGTAATAGCGCAGTCTTTAACGCTTTACAAAAAAATAAGTGGCAGTACAAAAAATGAACAGCCTATTAATGGACAGAAATTGTCTTCTTATGAATCCTGAAGTATGGGGTGGCATTGAATGCACGATTAACCGCATAGGAAATACATTTCGCGATCAGTTGCATTATTGCGGGCATTATACAAGAGCAGGTGATTTGGAACGGATTGCTGAACTGGGTATTCAGGCCTTACGCTATCCGGTTTTATGGGAACGTCATCAACCGGTGCGTGACCAGGAAATTGACTGGTCGTGGGCAGCGCAGCAATTGCAAAAGATTGATAAGAATAAAATAACGCCCATTGTAGGGCTTGTTCACCATGGCAGCGGTCCGGCCTATACGAATTTGCTAAGCGATAGTTTTGCCATTGGGTTAGCGGAATATGCGCACCAGGTTGCCAGCCGGTTTCCCTGGTTGGAATATTATACCCC
>CBIMFG010000777.1:0-3452 GCA_966243125.1 uncultured Niastella sp. | reverse complement strand
CCAACAGGTTGAACTTACATTTGAAGCGGATAATTGCCGGCCCGGCGCTCACTTTGCTTATGCTTATGTAGCCCTGCGTAATACCTGTGCCGGATTGGAGATAAGCGGAAAACAAATTGCCTGCACCAATACTACAGTTGAATATTCGGTGCCGGCGCTGGCTGGCGCTACCTACGACTGGACGGTGCCCGCCGGTTGGACGATTAACTCAGGAACCAATACCAATATTATAAACGTAACTGTAGGCGCCAACGGCGGCAAAGTTACCAGTCATGAAGTAAATGGTTGTGCCGATTTGCGCGATACGATTGATATTACTACCATGCCGCCTACTGTGGCGGGCAGGGTTATGAGCGATACTACCATTTGCTCGGGCATCAACAGCGTGCCGTTGTCATTGGTAAACCAGTTGGGCAGCGTACTGAAATGGGTAGCATCAACAGATGGCATTAGCTGGCGCGATGTTTCGGCGGTCAATAATCAATACACGGCACAAAATCTTACCACATCAACTCGCTATGCCGCAGTGGTGCAAAACGGCCCGGCCTGTACCATCGACACCAGTACGGCGGCTTTTATAACAGTTGATCCCAAATCGGATGGCGGTAAAATAAGTCCCGACCTTACCAATGCATGTTTGAATGAACCTGTGCGTCCATTATTGACGTTGGCTAACAATGTTGGCGCCGTAGTAAACTGGCAATCGTCTTTAAATAACAGCAGCTGGAGCAGCTTTTCACCTGCGTATCAAAATACTACTTATCAGTCGGGCCCTGTAACGCAAACAATCTATTACCGCGCGGTGGTAAAAAGCGGGGTTTGTCCGGCCGATACCAGCGATATGGGTACCATACGGTTTTACAATGTACCATTCCCTGCGGCTACTATTGATCCTGTAAACAGTTCTATTTGTTATGGTAAATCGGCTGTGTTAAACGCCACCATTACAACGGGTACCAATTATGTGTGGGGTGTTAATGTGCCCTTGTTGCCCGGAGGCAGTGGGGTAGTGCCTTCGCTGCCGTATAGCATGAGTGCCACGGCCACGCCAAAAGTAACATCCAATGTAGTGTTATCGGTTACCAATGCCGGTTGTCCTAATGCGTTAACAGATACTTTTCATATAGATGTTACCCTGCCTATTATTGTAAATGCTGGTAATGATACTGCGGTGGTCATCAATCAGCCTTTACAGCTCAATGCAACAGTAAATGATCCTACTGCCAATCGCTGGAACTGGGCACCCCCAACCGGTTTAAGCTCGGCCAGTATTCCCAACCCTGTTGGTATGTACAATGCAGAAGCGCCGGCAGCTATCGCCTATGTGGTAACTGCTGAAACCCCCATCGGCTGTACCGGGTCTGACACGATTACGGTTAAAATATTTAAAACCGAAGCCTCTATTTTCGTGCCTTCAGGCTTTACTCCCAACCACGATGGAAAAAATGATGTGATCCGGCCTATTCTGGCAGGCATTAAACAATTGATCTACTTCAGGGTATACAATCGCTGGGGGCAACTGGTATTCAGCACCAGCGAAGTAAACAAAGGCTGGGATGGAAACCTGGGCGGTTCAGAACAGTCGTCGCAGAATTTCGTGTACATGGTGCAGGCAATAGATTATACCGGTAAAGTGATTGTGAAACGGGGAAGTTTTGTGCTGGTGCGCTAATCTGATGCACTAAAATGCTGTACTCGCTATTATTACAATAAATCATCAAGTTTTTATTTTTCCTGAAAACGTCTCTAAACGCCATTGGCGACAGGAGCGACTGTGTTGCTAATACGGTTTATGTGTCTTTTTTTTAACACATGCATTAATTGACATAACAATAACGCTATCAGTAAGCGATATTTAAAGAGGCTTAAAAATGTATTTAATCTTTTTTTTGTTGATAAGGTGACGTATTTATAACTTGGTGCCAATAGAAACTTTATTTCTCTGTATCATCTATTATCCTTTGACCACCGCAAGAGTACAATATGACAGATGAGTTAATTATGCAGAGAATCCTGAAGAAGGATCCTGAGGCATTCAATGAGTTGTACAATAAACTTTATCGCAAATTATTTTTGTTTGCCAATAGTCTTATTGCCAACACTGAAGAAGCCCGGGATATTGTGACTGAATCGTTTATTAAACTTTGGTCGCAGGATAATCATTTTGCCAACATGACTCATCTGCAGGTGTACTTCTACACCATTATAAAAAATGCCTGCATCGACTATTTGCGCCGGGGTAAATTGAAAGCGAAAATTGTAAACCGCCTGGGCAAGGAAGAACGCATTAGCGAAAACATAATTGAAAAAAAATATCAGGAAGCTGAACTGATACAACTTTTATACGAACGCATTAACCAGTTGCCCGATAGAATGAAGCAGGTTTTCAAGCTTACTTATCTGGATGGGTTAAGCAGAGCAGAGGTAGCGCAAATGTTGAACCTGTCGGAAAATACGATCCGCAATACCAATGCTGCCGCCATGAAAGCACTTAGGTTAACCCTTGGGGTTGAACAAATGATGATCCTGATCATGATTGGCGTTCTGCCTATGATAGCTGACTAATGGTATTCCCGTACCTGCTTTTTTAATTCCCTGATTTGAAATTTTTTGCCGTCCAATTTTTAATATATCCTTTTCGGAAAGTACGGTTTCGCCCAAAAAAAGTACAGAATTTGACAACGGCACTGGTACAAAGATTTTATTCGTCCGTATTCATATAGCCCGGAGTATAGATCACCCTGAAAAAACATAGTGTAATGAAGGATAATAGCATCATCAACGAAATAATTATTAAAGTATTTACCGGTGAGGAGCTTACTTCAACGGAACGCACAATGTATGAGGAGTTTGTAGCTGATGAGGTCAACAGGGAAATGGTGGAAAGGCTCAGTAATGGCGATTACCAGCGGCGGGCATTGAAAGAATTTCACGCCATTGATGTAGCTGGTGGCAGGGCCCTTATTGAGGAAAAACAAAAAGGTAATTATGGAAAGCTGATAGATATTCAACAACAATCGAGGAGAAAGTTATTTCGGGATGTAGCAACCTCAGCAGCAGCAGTATTGGTTATACTGTCTGCTGCTATTTTTTTGTGGCAGTACAACAAACGCGAAAAAAACGGTGAAGGAAAAGAGATTGTAAAGGTTGACAATAAAGTTATTGGACCTGCACAAAAAATGGCTTCTCTTACTTTGGCCGATGGCAGTCAGATCATGTTGGATAGTTCAAAAGCCGGCCAACTGGCTCAACAGGGCACAGCGGTGGTTATGAATGAGAAAGGCATCGTGAAAGACCAGGCCAATTCTACAGAAGAGAAAGTATTATTTAATACGCTTACTACTGCGTACGCACAAACCTATGCCATGGAACTGGCCGATGGCAGTAAAGCCTGGTTAAATGCCGGCGCCTCCATTAAATATCCCGTTGCATTCAATGGCAACGAAAGAAGG
>CBIMFG010000776.1:0-3465 GCA_966243125.1 uncultured Niastella sp. | reverse complement strand
GATTATACGCAGTATGCGCCGGAAGCCGATCAAGCCATTCAACTCAGCTGGATAGCCGTGCATAAAAGACGCGCCAGCTTTCGCAGTCTGGACCACATTGAAGAACAATCGTTCTTTGAACAGGAACTGGGCAAGGCAACTGCTGACTCGTTTAAAAAGATCATAGCCGATCAAGGCTGCCATGCAACTGACTATACCTTCATCCCGGTTCATCCCTGGCAATGGAACAACAAGCTGCTGGTGCAATATGCTACAGACATTGCTAACAAGCTGTTGATCCCATTGGGCGCCAGTGAGGATATTTATTCACCACAACAAAGCATCCGTACTTTTTATAACACCAGTGCCCCCGATAAGCATTACGTAAAAACAGCTATTTCTATTTTAAGCACGGGTAATATCAGGGGATTATCGCCCAAACAAATGGCCATTGCGCCCCGGGTAACCAACTGGGTAATGACCATGCTGCAACAGGATGCTTATTTACAAAGCCTGGGCCTGGTTTTGTTGGGCGAAGTAGCAACGGTGAGTTATCAGCATCCGTATTATCATTCCATCATTGATCCGCCTTACCAGTACAATGAATTTTTAGGGGTGCTGTGGCGCGAAAGTGCTGCCAAATACCTGCAACCGGGTGAACGCCTTATTACCATGGCGTCGCTGCTGTATGTAGATGAGGCTGGCAATTCGATGATCGGTGAACTGGTAAAACGCTCCGGCCTGACCATTGATGAATGGCTGCAAATTTACTTACAGGCTTACCTGAAGCCCTTGTTGCAGATCTATTACCAGCACTCGCTTTGTGTAACGCCCCATGGCGAAAACATCATCCTGGTACTAAAAGACGATGTACCTGTGCGCATCATCATCAAGGATTTTGTGGACGATATTGTATTAACAGAAGAAGCCAAAGAAAAACTGCCGCCAGACCTGGCAGCAGGCATGATCGCTTCTTCTAATAAAGACAATATGCCGCTGTTTATACTGCTGGGCGTTTTTGACGCATTTTTCCGGTACTTAAGTAATGTACTGCACACCTATGCAGGATATCATGAAACCGAATTCTGGCAACAGGTATGTGAGGTAATATTAGAGTATCAGGCAGCACATCCGGCATTGGCGCACAAATTTGAGAAGTATAATTTGTTTACACCGGAGTTTAAACGGTTTTACATCAACAGCGTGCGGCTGTTGGGCAATGCGTATGAAGAAAAAACCAGCTTTGCCATACCGCGTAAAGGCGGCACGTTGCAAAACCCGTTGACAGCTATTAAACAACCTGCGCTTCCTTTATAATTATGAAACAAACTATTGCGTTGTTGAAACTGGCGCTGGCAGGTAAAGAAAAACATTTTACCACAGGCAGCATTAACCGGGCCATTGTATTGCTGGCGGTACCCATGGTGCTGGAGCTGGTGATGGAATCGTTGTTTGTTTGCGCCCACTTATTTTTCATCAGCAAACTGGGCGCCAGTGCTGTTTCCATTGCGGGTACTACGGAATCGGTGATCAGTTTTGCCTATTCAGTCTCTATTGGGTTAAGCGTTTCGGCATCGTCCATCATTTCGCGGCGAATTGGGGAACAACAACCAAAACCGCCGGTCTTACGGCTATGCAGGTGGTCTATCTCGGCTTAGGTATTTCATTGGCCATAAGCATAGCAACCTGCGTGTGCTACCAACCAATACTAACCTGGATGGGTTTACCGGCCGCAGCCATTAATGAAGGCAAACTGTTTTGCCAGATCATGTTTGGCAGTACGTTGTTCATCATTATGCGGATAGCCATTAATGGCATCTTTCGCGGATCGGGTGATGCCGCGCTGGCCATGCGCACACTCTGGCTTTCAAACGGGCTCAACATTTTGTTATGTCCTGTTCTCATCTTTGGTTGGGGCCCGCTACCCGCCCTTGGTTTAACCGGCGCGGCCATTGCTACGGCAATAGCACGGATAGCCGGTGTTGGGTATCAGGCATGGCACCTGTTGCGGGCCAAAACCATCATCACCATTGGTAAATCGCAATTGCTTTTGGCGCCAGCCATCTTAAAGAAGATTGTAAAGCAGGCCACAGGCGGCACCTTACAATATATGATCCCGGCCAGCAGCTGGTTATTCATGATCAAGATCGTGTCGCATTTTGGCGCTCATGCGCTCGCAGGTTATATCATTGCACAACGGGTGGCTTCGGTAGCAACCATGCCCGCCTGGGGTATTGGCAATGCCGCCGGTGTATTAACCGGACAAAACCTGGGCGCCAAACAACCGGAACGCGCCGTGCAAACCGTATGGAAAGCCGGTTCCATCAACATGTGCTTTCTGATACTGGTGGCCATCGGCTGGTTCTTTGCAGCCCGGCCCATTGTAAGCCTGTTTTCCGATGTACCCGAAGTGATCGGTTACAGCATCCTGTATATCCGGTTTATTTCCATAGCGTACATCCTGCTTGGCTATACCATGGTGATAGCCCGTTCACTAAATGCTGCCGGCGACATCAGGCAGGTATCGCTGTTATACATCCTCATGTTTTATTGCACACAATTGCCATTGGCCTGGCTGCTGGGCATTGTGCTTAACTGGGGACCGAAGGGAATTTTTATTGCGATCCTTGTGTCGGAATTGGTATTGGCGGTGGCGTGTATCATAGTATTTAGGAAAGGAAAATGGAAGACGATAAGGGTATGAGGAAGAGCTTCAAGCCTCAAGCTGCAAGCTTCAAGCAAATACAAGGGTTGCCGCGACGGCTTACAGCTTGTGGCTTGTAGCTTGAAGCTGTATCAAAATAACATTAACAACAAACTAATAAAAATGCATCAACAAAACCTACAGGAAGTTATAAGCAAAGCCTTCGGCATTCCGGCAAACGACATTACCGACGAATTGGAATACCAAAGCATTCCCGAGTGGGATTCTGTATCGCACCTGGTGCTGGTAACCGAACTGGAAGCAGCCTATGGCATTACCATTGAACTGGAAGATGTGCTTACCATGGGCAGCGTAGCCAAAATAAAAGAGTTATTAAAGAAATACCAGTAATACCATGACCTTATACGAACACATCCAACAAAACAAAGACCTGTTTTTTATTGACGCGCAAACCGGACACGCAGTTCCGGTGCGCGCCTTTCACCAATCCCTGCCTATAGACAACCGGCAGGGACTGGTTTTTATTTACAACGATAACAGCATTGGGTCAGTTGAAGTGCTGCTGAACTTTTTGAACAGCAGTTTCACCGTTGTGCTGTTAAGTGCCCAACTGCATCCCTCGTTCAAACAAAACCTGGAAGCGCTGTATACCCCCTATTACATTTATGATGCAGGCCGGGTGGCCGCATATGGTTATAGTACCATTGCGGCATCCAATACCATTCAATTATTAAAAAGAAAGAACCCAACATACTACCTTGTTCATTCCAATATAAAACTATTACTGAGCACCTCGGGCAGTACGGGTTCGCCCAAATTTG
>CBIMFG010000775.1:0-3467 GCA_966243125.1 uncultured Niastella sp. | reverse complement strand
CAATGTAGCGGCTGCCATGACCGCTACAAAATATAGAAGTATTCCGGTTGGTCGGATACCCCGTTTGGATCGGGGAGGCTGTGGGTTCGAGTCCCACCTTCTATACACAAGCAGCACAAGCGTTGATGGTTGCGCTCCTGACTTCCAATCAGGAGGATAGAGTTCGAATCTCTAGTGCTGCTCTTAACGGTTAGTTGGTGTAAAGGCTAACATCGCGGATTGTCTATCCGGTGATACGGGTTCGATTCCCGTACTAACCGCAACATTGTTGAGTAGTGTAATTGGTTAAGCATATCAGTCTTTGACACTGATGGTGTTGGTTCAAGCCCGACCTCAACAACAAATGGTGGCCGTAGCTTATTTGGTAAAGTGTCCCGCTGTGAACGGGAGGAACAGGGTTCGAACCCCGCGGCGCACCCGAAAACCGGCTTATAGTTCAATGGAAGAATGCTGTGCTACGAACGCAGAGATAGGAGTTCGAATCTTCTTAAGCCGACTAAAATATTTTCTAATACGCAAGTATGCTGCGCAGTTAGATGTAAATATTTGCAGTATCAAAGTGAGAGGAAAATATTTAAAAATTAGTTCTTGATACGCAGATGTGTTGCGCAGTAGTGATTAAATCTTTGTAGTATAAGAAATTACATTGGCCCGTAGCTTAGTTGGCTAAAGTACCCGGCTTTTAACCGGGGGAGCATGAGTTCGAGTCTCATCGGGCCAACAAAAATGGATGAATAGCTCAATGGCAGAGCGTTCTCTTGTTAAGGGAAGGGTTGTGGGTTCGAGCCCTACTTCATCCGCAAAATGGTCTGTTCACCTAGTTGGTAAGGGTGCTGGTCTTTCTAACCAGCTGCATGAGTTCGAATCTCATACAGACTACCAGGTGCTTTGGCAGCGATGGTTTTTTTTCACTGCTGTGTTGAAACGGGGATCATCGTGATGCGAAGTACCTCCACGCGGTTCTAATGTAATGGTAGCATGATAGTCTCCAAAACTATCAGTCTTCGTTCGAGTCGAAGGAGCCGTGCTAAAACTCAGGTTATGCGCACTCGTGTAATGAAATAGTTAAAGAGCTATTCTTTGAAAGCAAAGAAGCGAATATCTATTAACTATTTTAAAATACAATATGGACAATTTAATTACGCAGAAAGTGATCAATGCGAACAGCTTATTTGATCATCGCTTTCTGGATGCGAATGTTTTATACCTGTACCATTTTAACCAATTGCCTTGCGTGAATTTTATTAGCCAGGTTGATGGCGAAAAATTATTCAGTGTATTAAAAGAAAAGTATGGCAGTCAGATTAAACAAATACACCAGCGTCATTGGTACAAACGGGAGCATAAAAAGTATGAGTTCGACAGAACGGTGCTGATTTTTGAAGGGAATCGTTTGGTTGAATTGAGTAACAACTATTGCGAAATGATGCACGATGGTTCAAGCCCTGAATGGGTAACTGCTATCACTGAACTGGCCCGTGAAAACAAAGAACGGCAAAGACGACAACCGTTTGAGATCAATTTGATTGTGCAGGGCAGCGAAGGGCTCGAATTGAAGGCCATGGAAACGAAGCGCACTAAGCTGGACCTGGATCTTTTTTATGAAGACGATTTCAAGGAAACTGACGAGATCATCAGACAACGGTTGAATAAGAAGAATGACAAAGGAATTGTGTTGCTGCATGGTTTGCCGGGAACAGGAAAAACCACTTACCTGCGCTACCTGATAGGGAAAATAAAAAAGCGTGTAATGTTTTTGTCACCTGGCATAGCGTGCAATTTGATGGATCCCAGTTTTATTGAATTGCTGGTTAATAACCCTAATACAGTAGTGGTTATTGAGGATGCAGAAAATATCATAATGGATAGACGGTACAATTCAAGTTCATCGGTATCGAACCTGTTGAATATTTCGGATGGATTGCTGGCCGATTTTCTGAACGTACAGCTCATATGCACTTTCAACAATTCGCTCACGCTGGTAGATAGTGCGCTAATGCGAAAAGGAAGGCTGATCGCAAAATATGAGTTTGGCAAATTAAGCACAGCAAAAGCGCAACGGTTAAGCAAACATCTTGGGTTTAATGCAACTATTAATCAACCCATGACCATTGCAGAAATAGCCAACCCGTATGAAAAGGAACAGCCGGTAAGCAGGGTAGAAGTGATAGGATTCAGGCAACATGTAATTCAAAACTAAATACACAGAATGGAGGTATGTCATGGAACAACAACAGCATTGGAGAAAACTGGATGGTACACGTATAACCAAGCCCATTGAAGATGAAGTACGGGCCGTATTGGTTCGTGAAAAAGAGATGGGACATACATTGAAAGTATGTATTGGTACCGACAGTCAGGTTAAGGGTAAAGAAACAGAATTCGCAACGGTAATTGTATTCGTTCGAAAAGGGAAAGGCGGTTTTATGTATATACACAACGAAACCACCCTGCAGAAAATGAATATCAAACAACGGATGTTGACGGAGGTTTCAAAAAGTATTGAGATCGCTTACGCATTGTGTCGCCTGTTTACCATTTATAATGTAGATATGGAGGTGCATGCCGATATCAATACCAACCCCAACTTTAAAAGTAACGATGCGTTGAAGGAAGCCATGGGATATATAATGGGGATGGGGTTTGTGTTTAAAGCCAAACCACATGCCTTCGCCAGCTCAACCTGTGCTAATAAGGTAGTACAATAACAATAAAAAATTTAAATAATAAGCCATGAAGAAGGTTTTAAGGCCCGGTAATTATTCAGCAATTGAAGTGGGAGAACTCCCAGGAATACCTGATAAATTAAAATTACTGACATGGCTAAAAAACATAAAAGTCAAAGAGAACAAGACTTATTAAAAAAGCAAGAGGAAGAGGCAAAAATTGACGAGGTCTTACGCTTTTCAAAAAAGCGGTTTAAGAAATTCAATGAGATCATTGAGCAGTTATACGCGGGTGAAAATTTGGGCCGGTTTAATAATTCGGATTTAAGAATTGGAAAGATCAGTGAGGTGTTTGCGCGATTAAAAACAAACAAACATCAACCTGATAGAAATTTACTGAAACGGATGCTTATATACCTTGATGAGAACTCTGCATTGGTTTCAGATGCAGATCATATTCAGGCAATATATAACATGGTGCAATTCAAAACCTGGTGGATTCAGGATCTTTTTGAATGGAAGCCTAAATCAAAGCAAATACGTGTTCAATTGAAAGAATTGACCAGTTACCTGTTTTGCAAGTATAAGGTTCCGGACTTTCTTTACCAGGGTTTCTATTCATCGAACCTGTTGCATATAGAATGGTTCATTCATTTAGGGGTAGGTAGAAGAGTAAGAGATCTGAATCAAATGCCTATTCTCTTTACACAAAAAATTTTGCATTAATTTTTACAGGCGCCTTCACGCTTATCAATTGCCGATGCAATACGATATTCCCAGTTAAGTGGATTAGGGGGAGAT
>CBIMFG010000774.1:0-3469 GCA_966243125.1 uncultured Niastella sp. | reverse complement strand
GTCATTGTATCCATTACCCACCGGTGATGGTCAAAAACTGAGCATGCGTGTACAATCACCGGTGGGTAATTGATCCCATGCCTTTTTGTTTAGAATGTTTTTAATAGAGAAGTTGTTGAACGTAACGCCCAACGTACCGGTTAAACCGATACCACCACCCCAACCGGCACTCAGCTCAAGCTGGTCAGAAGATTTTTCTTCAACGGTATAGTGAATATCCACCGTTCCATCTTCTGGATTGGGTACGGGGTTAATACCAATCTTTTCCTGGTTGAAGTAGTTCAACTGCGCAATTTCACGCTGAGAACGAATGAGGTCCTGACGGCTGAATTTTTCACCGGGCAGCGTACGCAACTCACGGCGAATAACGTGCTCTTTTGTTTTTTCGTTACCCTGAATGGTAACGTTTTTAATAGTAGCCTGCGGACCTTCGGTTATACGGATCTCGAAATCGATGGTATCGTTGTATACCGCCGTTTCAACCGGGTCAACACGGAAGAACAGGTACCCATCGTCCATATACAAACTGCTGATATCGCCACCTTCCTGTGACATTTGCTTACCAAGCTTTTTGTTAAGGATCTCCAGGTTATAAATATCGCCTTTGGTGATACCTAATAATATATTAAGGATAGAATCGGTGTACTTGGTGTTTCCTTTCCAGGTTACATTACCAAAGTAGTATTGATGCCCTTCGTCTACTTTCAGGTCAATGCGCATGTTTCCCTTCTCATTGGTTTTTTGCCTAACATCTACGATGGCGGCATCGCGATAACCCAACGAGTTATAATACTCTAACACTTTCTCCTTGTCGTCTTCAAATTTCTTTTCACTAAACTTAGCTGAGCTAAATAGTTTAAAACGGAAATATGGATCGAGGAATTCTTTTGTTTTGGTAAGCGACAAAAAGCCCATATCACCCAGGTATTCCCTGAATGAAGGTTGTTTGCTGGCGCCAAAGGGTCCCGTGGTTGTATCGGCATACAGGGTGATCTTTGTTCTTTCCTTGGTACCCTTCAATTGTTTTTTTAACCGCTGTTCGCTCACGCTCTCGTTGCCAAAAAAGCTAACATTATCTATGCGAACTTTATTTCCTTTTTGAACGTAGATATTCAGAATAATTGAGTTGGGCAGGTTGGGATCCTGCACCTCTTCAATATTTACTGTAGCGCTTTGAAATCCTTTATCGGTATAAAATCTTTTAATTACGTCTTCGGCGGTGCGTTTGGTGTTTTCGGTAACTACCCGGCTTGGCACCAGTCCTATTTTATTTTTTAACTCGTCCTGGTCGGCTTTCTTAACACCCAGAATGTGAAATTTTGATAAGGCAGGTCTTTCGGTAACGTTTATTTCTATAAATAATTTATTTCCTTCAAGTTTTGAGAAAAAGATTTGCATGTTCGAGAACAGGTGCTGATTCCAGAGGTTGTTCAGGGCTTTACTGAAATTATCGCCTCCGGGTATCATCACTTTATCACCCACATTAATACCCGCAATGGAAATCAGCAGTTGCTGGTCATACCTTTTGGTACCGGTAACCGTAATACCTCCAATATAATATTCTTTGGCAGATTTTGAGTTGAGTATATTCTCTAATTCCGGATCAATAGACGTTGGAACGGTATCGGTAACTACCTGGGCACGGAGTGAACCGACCATTAAACATGCAAATACCAGTAAAAAAATACTAAAAGTACGCGAACGCTGCATTCCGGGGAGTTTAAAGTGGAGCAAATTAAGGGGGATATTTTAAAAGGGTTTGTTAAAACGGAAACTAATCGACGGATTCATAAATTATTCATGACCAGTTCGTAATTATCCGTTTATCTGTTCCTTTTGAATTTGATCGCCGGTTTTACCAAAGCGTCTTTCCCGCCCTTGGAAATCCAGAATGGCCTCATACAGGTTCTCCTTCCTGAAGTCGGGCCAGCGAACATTAGTGAAATACAATTCTGCATAAGCTAGTTGGTATAATAAAAAGTTACTGATGCGATATTCGCCGCTGGTGCGAATCATAAGTTCGGGGTCGGGAAGGTTGCTGGTTACCAGGTACTGTTGCAGGGTGTTTTGGGTAATGGCCTCAGGGTCTATTTTACCCGCTTTAACGTCTTCGGCAATGTGTTTAACAGCCTGTACCAGTTCCCAGCGGCTGCTGTAACTCAGGGCCATTACAAGGTTTAAGCCGGTATTCTGGCTGGTTATCTGCAACGATTCGTCCAGTTCCTTTTGCGCATATTCGGGTAACATTTTTACATCACCTATTACATGCAGCTTTATATTATTCTTATTGAGGGTTTCGGTTTCCTTGCGAATGGTTTCAACCAACAGCTCTATCAAACCTGTTACTTCATATTCGGGCCGGTCCCAGTTCTCGGTTGAAAACGCGTATAGTGTTAGATATTCAACGCCCAGTTCGGCGCATCCTTCCACAATATTGCGCACGCTTTCCACGCCATGAAAATGGCCGTAGAGGCGATCTTGCCCCTTTTCTTTTGCCCACCTGCCATTCCCGTCCATAATAATTGCTATATGGCGAGGAAGTCGTTGAAGGTTAATTTGCTCCCTTAGGCTTTGCATACCCTTTTTTTGAAGGGCACAAAGGTAGGAAAAAGTTATCTGTTACCGGTCTCCTGTTTCCGGTTTCTGGAAGCAGGCCCCCGCCTTCAAAATCAGGCTGTAACAAAAAAAAGCCAGGTACCTTATTGGGGTACCTGGCAAACCGGTAAATGGTAACCGGAAATTATTTTAATTCGCTGAAGGACAACGATATGAAGTCAAATTCCATGATAAAGTGAATTCAGCCAGCACATAAGCATCTTTTTGCTTGCTGTAACCGCGCTGCCGGCCTTCAATGCCTATAACATCGCCGGTTTCATAAGAACGGTCCTGTAACATGCCGGCTGCAGAGGGAGTTCCATCGGGCAGTGGCGGAAATTTATCAGACCCTACGTAGGTTTTACTAACATCATCGAGGTAGTCGGTGGTGGTGTACCGGTATACCACTTCAAAGCCCAGGTTCATACGCTCGTTGAGGGCATATTTAACACCCACTCCAATAGGAACGCAAATAGCCATGGTATTATATGGTTTGCGATCGGGATAAGCCGCAGTGCCCTGTCCTTCGGTGCCCAGTGGACGCAGAAAATATTTCTGACCATTGAGGAAGGCATAAGGATCGTAACTGAATGCGCCTACTCCCAAAGTAATGTATGGTGTGAAGCTGTAATATGGATCGGCTGGAACAAACTTAAAGAAGTTGAAATCGCCTTGCAAGGCCAATTCAAAAACGTTGGAGTTAAAACTCAGATTGCGGCGGTGCTGATAGTCGTTCTGGGTATTGTATACATCTGAATAACCCAGGCGTGCATAGTGCGCGGAAATACGCAAGGCTGTATAGTTACCAAATTGTTTACGAAAGAATACGCCTAAAGCAGGTTTTGGCCTGTTTAGTTTAGCTCTTGTATTCAGG
>CBIMFG010000773.1:0-3477 GCA_966243125.1 uncultured Niastella sp. | reverse complement strand
GATTTTACTACAAAGGCTAATTAATTAAAAAGGATATTAGACTACAATGAACAGTTTCGGACGCATATTCAAAGTGACCATATTTGGTGAATCGCATGGTGAAAGTGTGGGCGTGAATATTGACGGTTGCCCGGCCGGGTTACCATTGACCGTGGATGATTTTCTGGTAGATATAGAGCGTCGGAAAGGTGGAACCCAAAAAGGAACCACACCCCGTAAAGAAGATGATCTGCCTATTTTTAAAAGCGGATTGTTCAATAACAAAACAACGGGCGCACCCATCACCATCATCTTTGAAAACAAGAATACGCGTTCGGGTGACTATGAAAAGTTGCGCGATTTTCCCCGTCCCAGCCATGCCGATTTTGTAGCCCACGATAAATTTGGCGGTTATGAAGATTTTCGCGGCGGTGGCCACTTTAGCGGACGGTTAACTGTATGCCTCGTTGCAGTGGGCGTAATTGCCAAAAAAATACTGCAATCTCAGCATACTACTGTTGCTGCTAACATCCTGGAAATAGGTGGCGAAAGGGACCTGGAGAAAGGATTACAAAAAGCCATCGATGCCAAAGACTCCATCGGTGGTATTGTAGAATGCCGGGCCAATACCCCTAAAGGATTGGGTGAACCGTTTTATGATTCCGCAGAATCATTGATCAGTCATGCCGTATTTGCGATCCCTGCGGTACGGGGCATTGAATTCGGAACTGGTTTTGCTGCCGCCCGCATGTTTGGGTTAGAACACAACGATGCCATTATAGATTCAAATGGTACCACCCGTACCAACCACGCTGGTGGTATAGTAGGAGGAATAACCAATGGCAATGAACTGGTATTCCGGATAGCCATAAAGCCAACCGCTTCTACCCCAAAAGAACAGGAAACGTTGAACTGGAATACCGGTGAAGTAGATACTTTCTCAGTAAAAGGCCGTCACGATCTGTGCATCGCATTGCGTGTTCCGGTAGTACTGGAAGCGGTAACTGCCATGGTGCTGGTTGACCTGATGATGCTGGAACAACGTATTAAAAGAGTTATCTGATGCATAAGCACATAATCAACGCTTCTATTCAAATTGTACCCATCGTATTGGATAAACATCCTTACCTGTGGGTTGATGATGCCATTGCTATCATTCAACAATCCGGCATTAAACACCAAGTAACGCCCTTTGCTACCGTATTGGAAGGCACGTATGATGAAGTGATGAAAGTGATTCACCAGGTGAATGAATTCTTATACGAAAAAGGTTGTGCCGAGTGGATCTCTAATCTTCAAATACAAGTTAGAAGTGGGGGAGATGTGACTGGCGATGAAAAAACAGAGAAATTTAAAATGAAAAATGAGGAATGAAGAAATACAAAATATTGAATGTTGAATATTGAATGTTCAATGTTGAAGTGAAGAAAATATAAAAAGCCTACTCTGGTTAACAGGGTAGGCTTTTGCCTTTAAACTGTATTTGCTTGCAGCTTGCAGCTTGAGGCTTGCCCGTTATTTAACAAGTTCATCAAAAGAAAGATCCAGCACCTCATATCCCCTGTCGTTGTTCCAGAAATAATGCCACCACTCCGTTTCTAACTTCGTAAACCCATGCTTCTCCATAACATCTTTTAACAACTTGCGATGCTCTAATACCGTAGGTGGTAAGGCCATAAAACTATGATGGGCGGTATCACTGAAATTATCAAAGCCAGTTCCCATCTCCAGTTCGCGATGGGTTTTTAGATCAACGATGGTAAGGTCAACTGCCAGTCCGCGGTTATGTCCGGAGCCTTTTACCGGATTAGCTACGTACCGTTCATCCTTAATTAGTTCCCAAAAATGAACCGTTACGCCATAGGGCCGGTAGGCATCAAAGATTTTGAGGCCATACCCCCGGGTATTCAATTCCTTTTGCACCGCAGCCAGCGCCCGGGCGGCAGGTAACCGCATATAAGTGTGTTTAGTAGCAGGAACGTATAGTTGTAAATGGGTAAAATTGTTGGTGGTGGCATACCGCAGATCGTAAACAATACCTGGCATCAATTTTAGCAATTCCACCATCTTTTTGGCAGAATCATTGCGTACAGTTAATTGATAGTCAGCTATTTTGTTGATAACCGGCACCCCATATGTACTAACAGTTGTTGTTTGTGCCCAGGCGGGAATTGCGTGGAAAAAAAACGAAACCACCATTAGGTAAATACCGAGCTTAAACACTATTTTGTATAACATTGTGACCGGTTTAAAGACAACTGATTAGGAAGTGAAAAGATACTAAACTTTACACCGGATAACCAGGATCAATAAACATGAAAAAAGGTATTGCCACAGGCCTGCATGGGAGTGTATTAATTGTAGCGCTTTTTGTAGCTGCCTGCCACGGACGTGGCAGAACGGCTAAACCCCCGGCCCCCAAAGCCAAAGACATTGTTGAACAACCAAAAGAATTGAATGTAAGCATTGAGCGAAACATTCAAACCTCCCTGGAATTTATTTTGGCCAGCAATGGTGTGCTGAACGATAGCATGCGCCTCACAAAAGATTCTCTCGTAAATGATATTTACCAGAAAAGAAGCTATGAACCGGTATGGAGCAATCAGGATAAATGGCTGCCCCTGAGCGACTCGCTGATTGAGTTTATTGGTCATGCTACCGAATACGGTTTGTTCCCTGCTGATTATCATTACAGTGTGCTAAAGAACATTCGCACCCAAACCGCCCAGGATACCCTGGCGCAAAAAGATGCGGCCTTATGGTCGCGGGGCGAACTGTTGCTTACCGATGCGTTTTTCAGAATGGCTGCCGATTTGCACAAAGGCCGGCTGCCTTTTGACAGTGTTACCCTGCGAAAAGATACCCTCACCGTGCCTGGCTATCTGAACCTGTTCGATTCGCTTTGGCAATACCAAGATGTGGCTGGTTTAATGCATTCGCTGGAACCCAAACACGAAGGCTATGATTCATTGAAATACGGATTGAAGAACTTCCTGCAATCAATGGATACCCTGAAAAAATATACGTACATCCCTTATCCGGCCCAAACTTCTGCTGAGTACGCCAACAATCTGAAGATAAGGCTGTTTGAAGAGGGGCTGCTCAATTCACCCTATGATTACCTGGATACCACTTCTATGAAGTTGATAATAGGTAAGTACCAGCGTGACAAAGGGTTACCTGAAACCGGAAAGCTGAATAGCAATACGGTGAACGCCCTGAATAACACCAATTGGGAAAAATTTAAGCGAATTGCCATAACGCTCGACCGGTACAAGTTGTTACCCGATTCAATGCCAACAACTTATATCTGGGTTAACATTCCGGCGTACAGCATGAAGATCATTGATTCGAATATGATCATCATGGAATCGAACGTTATAGTGGGGCAGCCAAGAACAAGAACGCCCTTGCTGACCTCAAATGTGGTGAATTTTATCACCTACCCGCAATGGACGGTGCCTTACAGTATCATTTTCAAGGAAATGTTACCAAAGA
>CBIMFG010000772.1:0-3490 GCA_966243125.1 uncultured Niastella sp. | reverse complement strand
GATCTTCTGTGAAAGGCTTGTTTAAGGCATCAAGCTGTTGAATGGTAGGGTCCAGGTCAAATTCAAGAGTTGGTGTAATTCTGAACTGGGCCAGCGCATGTTTAACGGCTGCCTGCACAAATGCATACACGATCTTTTCGTCTTCAAACTTGATCTCCTGTTTGGTAGGATGCACGTTGATATCTACCTGGGCAGGGTCAAGGTCAATAAACAGGGCGTATAAAGGAAAACTATCGGCCGGGATCATTTCCTTGAAAGCGCTCATAACCGCATGGTTTAAATACGCGCTGCGAATAAAGCGGTTGTTTACAAAGAAATATTGATCGCCCCGGGTTTTTTTGGCCGTATCGGGTTTGCCTACAAACCCATTTATGTTCAGGTAATCGGTTTTTTCCTGTACGGTAACCAGCCGGGCATTGTAATGCTGGCCAAACACCTGCACAATACGTTGTTTAAGACTGCCTTTTTCGAGGTGAAATATTTCTGTTCCGTTATTGGTAAGGGAGAAAAATATATTGGGGAACGACAGGGCTACCCGCATAAACTCATCAATGATGTGCCGGGTTTCGGCGGCATTACTTTTGAGGAAATTGCGGCGGGCGGGCACGTTGAAGAACAGGTTTTTCATGGCAATGCTGGTACCATTGGCGGCTGCCACTGGTTCCTGAACCTTTACCACGCTGTTCTCAATTTCTATATAGGTGCCTGTTTCGTCGTCGGCACGTTTGGTTTTCAGTTCAACCTGGGCAACGGCGGCTATAGAGGCCAGGGCCTCGCCTCTGAAACCCATGGTGCGAATATGAAACAGGTCGTCGATACTGCGGATCTTGGAGGTGGCATGGCGTTCAAAACTCATGCGGGCGTCGGTTTCGCTCATGCCTTTGCCGTTATCAATTACCTGAACCAACTGTTTACCGGCATCCTGGATAATTAATTTCACTTCAGTGGCGCCGGCATCAACAGCATTTTCCAGCAGCTCCTTTACGGCGCTGGCTGGTCGCTGAATTACTTCACCGGCCGCTATCTGGTTGGCAATGTTGTCGGGCAATAAATGAATAATATCCGCCAAGGCTACTCTCCTGATTTTGTGGGCGAATTTACGGGAATAATTTGGGCCTAAAACGTAGCCGTTAATCCCAGGTACCGGTAAAATTTATATTAACAGGACCATCGCACCCGTTGTCAAAGGAAAATTCGAAGGAGTCCGGGGTAATAGCTACCGGTTGAATTTTTTATCAATTAGTTGATAAATTTCCATTTTCTTGAATTTGGGATCAACAATGAGGTAATATTTTACCCCTTCCACTTTATACAATTCAATTTTTCGTGCCTGTTTTTATAGGCTGTTGACCGTAGATAATATTTCAACTACCAGGGCTGGGGTAAATTCAAGGTGTATTGTGGTAAATTCATTACCTACCACCATCAGGTCTGGTTGAACAACTGTTTTTGCATTGATCTTCCAATCAAGAGGCATATATGTCCTGCATTTGGAACAATGTTTTTTCAAATGCGTATCAAAGATAGAATAGCTTTCAGCGATTGTCACCCGCATAAAAACGCACCCATTATTAGAAGAATTTTAATAGCCTCAAACCCTTATTAGCAGTAAATTTGATGTTCATTTCCGCCTTACTAAAATCAGTTCATGTACATGAGGAACTCGTTAAAAACTATTGGTTTTATTCTTTTGATCGGTTTGGTTGGTAGCAAGGTTCAGGCGCAGCGTTCGGGTAACCCCGCTGCCGATCATTGGGTTGACAGCGTCTTCAAAACATTATCAAAAAATCAAAAAATTGCCCAGTTAATGGTGGTCAGGGTGTCGTCTATTGGCCCCGACAAAACAGTGGTGTTTTATGATAAACAGGTGGAAGAAGCCATCCATAAATACAATATTGGCGGGCTTTGTTTGTTTCAGGGCGGGCCGGTAAAACAGGCTACCATCCTTAACCACTTGCAGGCCATTGCCAAAACGCCTTTACTGGTTACCATCGATGCTGAGAACGGTGTGGGCATGCGTATGGACAGTGTGCTGGGCCTTCCCCGCCAAATGATGATGGGAGCCGTGCAGGACCGTTCGCTCATCTACGATTATGGCCGGGTGGTAGGGGAGCAGTGCAAACGAATTGGCATTCAGGTGAACTATGCGCCGGTAGTTGATATCAATAATAATCCTAATAACCCGGTTATCAACGACCGGTCGTTTGGAGAAGATAAATATAAGGTGGCCGATTACGGTATTGCCTATATGAAGGGTATGCAGGATGTGGGCGTAATGGGTTGCGCCAAACACTTTCCCGGTCATGGTGATGTGGCAGTAGATTCCCACCTTGATCTGCCGGTGATCAATAAAACAAGAGCACAGCTCGATTCGCTGGAGCTGTATCCTTTCAACCAGATCTTCAGGGCTGGTGTGGGCAGTGTAATGATTGCGCATTTGTCGATCCCCGTTATTGACAGCACCGAACATAAGCCTACTTCTATTTCCTATAACAATGTTACTAATCTGCTGCGCAAGGAACTTAATTATAATGGCCTAACTTTTACCGATGCCCTGGAGATGAAGGGCGTGGCCAAGTTTTATCCTGATGGCGAAGCATCGCGCGAAGCGTTGATTGCCGGTAACGATATGTTGTGTTTGCCTGGTGATATTCGCGGTAGTATCAAGAAAATTCGCAAAGCCATTCGCAAGGGAAAACTGCATTGGAGCGATATTAATGAGCACGTAAGAAAAGTACTATATGCAAAGTATCAATATGGGCTGGCTAACTGGCGCCCGATAGATACCACTAACCTGTTGAACGACCTTAACAGTAAGGTTGCTGCTGAACGGCGCATTATTGCAGAAAATGCGGTCACCCTGTTGCGTAACGACAATCAGGCTATCTTCCCGCTTACGAAAGGTCCTCGTATTGCTTATGTAGGCATGGGTTTAACCCAGGATAATGCTTTTGCCGCACAGGTTCGCAAAGGCTTTGATGCGGATGTATTTTATTTCGATTATAAAAAAGACAGTTCGGCTGTTGCGCCTTTGTTACAAAAGCTGCGAGATAGTTTTAATGTGGTGATCATTGGGGTGCACAAATTTGCCCGTTACCCCGCCAATAACTTTGGTATTAGTAATGCTGCCCTGCAACTGATACAGGGTATTCAAAAGCAGCAACAATCCATCACCGTTGTATTTGGTAATCCCTATGCCATCAAAAACATGTGCAATGCACCGGTGTTGATTGCAGCATATGAAGATGATGACATTACCCAAACAACAGTTAATGACCTGTTGCATGGCCGTTTTCTGGCAAAGGGAAAATTACCGGTTACTGTATGCCCCGAATTTAAATATGGCGATGGTATTATTGTACGCCGGTTAATGCCAACGGTTCCTGCCAACCTGCTTGGCTTCAACTCTGTTAAAATGAGTGCGGCCATCGACTCTATTGTGAACGATGCCATTAAACAAAGAGCTATACCTGGCGTTGTAGTGGTGGTG
>CBIMFG010000771.1:0-3497 GCA_966243125.1 uncultured Niastella sp. | reverse complement strand
ATAAGCTTCGCCTTCCAGGGTAACTGTTCTATTCTTTCCATTGAATGAAACAGGGTAGTGCAGAGCCGTTAATGAATTGAGCCACACTTTGGTACCGTCTGAAAGGGTGAGTTGATATTGCCCGCCTTTGGGGATGGTGATGGTGTTATAAATTGTTTCACTGCTTGATGCGGCGATACCTTTATATATAATAGCGCCATCCTGTTGTTTCATTACCTGTGTAGCGCCCTGCATGGCTAGCGAACCATCGGTGGCGCTGTCTAATGTAATAGTGGCGCCATTGGATAATGTTAAGGTGGCTTTGTTGCCGCCCGGTTGTATGGGGGCTGGTGTTGTAGTACTTGCGATTAATGGTGGTGTTGCCGGTGCAGTTGGTTTTTTCTGGAACCATATAAACGTGCCGGCTGCTATTAAAATAAACACCGCTGCATATCGTAACCATACGCGTTTATATAATGGTACAACCGGTGTGGGTGATTCGGCAGTTTCAGTATTTATTACCCTATGCAGCAACTGCTGCCAGTCGGGTTCTTTTGTATCAGTTGGCAATTCACCGGCTTTTGCTTTTTCCCAGATTGGCGAATAGGAGGTGGTAAGGTTTTCTTTTTCCTGATCATTCAGTTGTGACAATCCAGTTGATAATTCATCCAGTTCTTTTTCATTGAGCTGATCGTTTTTATATTTTTCAAGGAGAGTCTGTATACGTTGTATGTCCATTGAAAGAATTTTTTCTTTAACTTGCTAGTACATATTATTTAAGTATGTACGATTGCCAGCTACCCGATAAACACTTCAAGCAATTTCTAAAATTATTCGAGATCTACAAGGCGCCTGTTCATAATTATGTGTATAGCATAACAAGAAACCCTTATGCCGCCGAGGAAATTACCCAGGAACTATTTATAAAGTTATGGAAAAGGAAAGATAAATTAAATGAGATCGAACAAATCGATCAGTATATCTTCAGGATGGCCCATAACAGTTGTATGAATTGGTTTATGCAAATTGGTAAAAATATAAAGCTTGCCAAAGATTTAGAGGCTAAAATGAAAACGGCCGTGAACGATGTTGCCGATAACATCGACTATAACGAAGCGAAGGACCTGTTGCAAAAAGCAATTGCCAAACTTTCGCCACGCCGTAAATATGTTTATGAATTAAGTCGTAACGAGGGCTTGAAAATTCAGGAGATAGCCGATCGTTTGGGATTATCATTTGATACTGTTAAGCACCATCTTGTAGCTGCGTTATCACAGATAAGAAAACAACTGGTACTGCATAAGAAAAGCCACTAACTTTCTCACTCACATGGAGCACCTCTTTTAATTGTCTACGCAACGCAAAATATTTTTTTTACATCATTAGCCATAAACAAAATTGTAACAGTCTTTATTGAATTACAGGGTTAGCAAAAAACAAACCGCCCCGTTGGCGCGAGGCGGTCATGTAAGGGCTAACGCTTAATTAGTCTGCGAGACATATATATACATTAACCCACAACTGTTACAAAAGTATGCAATTAAAAGCTATTTGTAACCGAACGATTGCTTTGCCAAACCCACCGCATGTAATAACAGCGGTACAATCGGCAATAGCTGTTCGGTGTAGAATCAAACCGCTGCTGATCATGAAACTAACGATCTTTCTGTTGCTTGCCTGCCTGCGGATAAGTGCGAATGGCATTTCACAAACCATTACCTTAAACGGTAAGGATCTCTCGTTGGTGGATGTATTCACCTCAATAGAAAAGCAAACAGGCTATGTAGTATTTTATAATTACAGCGCATTGAAGAAGGCCAAACCGGTTACCATTAATGCCAAAGGAATGCCGCTGCAATCATTTCTGACAAAATGTTTCGAAGGCCAGTCTTTCCGTTTTGTACTGGAAGGAAAAACCATTATGGTTTCCGAAAAAATAGAAACAATACAGGTAATGCCGGCCGCATTGCCCAATGCTGCTGAAAAAAACTTTACGCCGGTATTTAATCCTATAAAGGGGCGCGTGCTCGATGACCAGGGCAATGCGGTATCAGGTGCTAATGTGATAGTAAAAGGAAAAGACGCGGGTACCACAACTGATCTGGAAGGTAACTTTACCATCAATGGCGAAGTAGGGGCGTGGCTGGTGGTTTCTTCGGTAGGCTTTACTACTAAGGAAGTGAAAATTACGGCAGAGAATAATTTGATCGTAACGCTTGATAAAAAAGTTTCGGGGTTAAATGAAGTGATTGTGGTTGGGTATGGTACGCAAACAAAAAGAAATGTAACAACCGCCATTGCTTCTGTAAAAGGGGAGAAGTTGGCCGATTTACCGGTAGCCAATCCAACACAGGCATTGGTAGGGCAGGTGTCGGGCGTGTTTCTGCAACAAACCAGTGGCGCGCCGGGCGATCCGCCGGTTGTACGTATAAGAGGTAACGGTTCTATTACCAGTGGTAACGGCCCTTTGTATGTGATAGATGGTTACCCCACCAGTGATGCGTCGTTGATGAATGCCATCTCTCCACAAGACATAGAAAGCGTTGAAATTTTAAAAGATGCGGCCTCTGCCGCTATTTACGGATCACGTGCCGGTAACGGTGTTATTATGGTAACTACCAAAAAAGGCAGATCGGGTAAAACGCAATTCAATATGGACCTGGTTACCGGTTTTGAACAGGTGATGAAGAAATACGATCTCATGAATGCGCAGGAGTTTGTTGACATGGCCAAGGAAGGATTGACCTATCAGAACAAACCCATTCCTGCATTTTTAAATTCACCCGAACGGTGGGCCAATACCGACTGGCAGGATGTGATCTTTCGCTCCGCGCCTTTTCAGAATTACCAGATCAGTGCCAGAGGCGGCACAGATAAAGCGCAGTTCTCCATTTCAGGCGCTTATATAAATCAGCAGGGTATTCTTAAAAATACCTTTATGAAGCGTTACAACGTAAGGGCCAGCTTTGATGCAAAAGTTACCAATAACATAAAGGTGGGTATGAACGTACAACCATCGTATACCCAACGGCGCGTACAGCAAACTACGGGTGGTAATACCTCCACTGGTGTAGATGGTATTTTGGCCGAAGCATTGACCAACCCACCTATATTACCAGTATGGCGGGATAATGGCGATTATTTTGTGATCACGCAGGATGCTGAAATGAAAACCATTTTCAATGATGAGCTTTCGAACCCGCTGGTAAAACTGGACGCCAACAAAGATTATTTTTATACCTTCCGCCAAACAGGCAATGCCTATATAGAATACAAACCCATAAAGGGACTGACTTTAAATTCCACCCTCAACGTAGGTATTGTATCAGATAAAGAAGAATGGTATGTAGAACCGTTTCTGGCAAGGGGAAATGGCAATACCGGAAATATCTCTACGCCCAACCTGGCCCAGATAAAAGCAAGAAGAAACAATACCACCAACGTAAACTGGTATTGGTCAAATACGGCCACTTATAATTTGCAACTGGGCAATGCACATCATATTACCGCTTTGCTGG
>CBIMFG010000770.1:0-3498 GCA_966243125.1 uncultured Niastella sp. | reverse complement strand
CGGCTTTGGCGGCAGCAATTGGCCCCTGCCCACCGGCATCTACTTCTGTTTTAAAGATCTTTCCTGCTGAGCCCAATGATTTCAGGTAGTTGATGAGGCGCGTATCAATGGCATCGCGGTGCTGCGAAGCACCCGCCTGGGCCAGCACGGTTTTGTAAGCAGCTTCGGCAGTTTCAACGGTTACCGCATTGGCAGGTATATTTTGCTTTTTAGGAACAAGTGTAGCCTTTACGTGTACAAAATCGGTATCTATTACGGCCCGGCCATTCAATTCGCCGTCTTTGTTAACGTCAACCATATTGCCACTGTGGTATACATGGTCGGTTGGGGTGAACATAGCCACAAAGTTGTTGTTGCTGTTGGGCCCGGCAATAAAGTAATTGTTGATCACATCCTGAAAATGGTCGGCTTCGGAGTGGCCACCCACCAGTGCGCTCACGCCCCAGTTGTACACTACGTTGTTGATGTATTCAATACCGGCTTTTGCTTTGGGGTTGCGGCTTTGGTTATCTATCCAAAGACAGTGATGTACTGTAATATTCGTGGGATGTTCGAACAAAGCGCCAAAACGTTGCGGGTCTATGGGTTCACCCACCAGGCAATACTGCAGGGTAACGTTGCTGCTGTTTTTGATGTGCAGGTTATCCCACCGGCCCCACGCTATTGAAACGTGGTCGAGGATCACATTCTTACAACTATCTATATTAACGGTACAGGCGCCGCGGGGCATATTAATGCTGCCGCGGAACCGCATATAACGCACGATGGTATTTTCAGCAAACGAAATACCATTGCCATACACCACTACGCCTTCGCCGGGTGCGGTTTGTCCGGAGATGGTAAGATTAGGCGCTGCGGCTATTTTATTGGTAATGCGAATAACGCCAGCCACGTCAAAAACGACAGTGCGGTTGGGCGCGCTTACTGCTTCGCGAAAAGTACCTGCACCCGAATCGGCCAGGTTGGTAACATGATATACGGCGCCATTGCGGCCACCGGAAGCCTGGCTCCCGAACCCTGATGCGCCCGGGAAAGCCACCGGCTGTGCAAGTGTGTCATTAGAGGCAAAAAAGGCGATGGCAAGCAATGCGATTAAAATTTTCATACGTTAAACTTACTTTTTAACCATGTTTTTGGGTTCAGGGCTTGGCAAACTTTTACCATTCACCTTTACATTTTTGAAACGCAGGTTTTGTACGTTGCCCAAACGGAAGTTAGCTGATTTCAGGTCCACGTCTACATTCTCTACCAATATATCGCTGATGGTGGCCTGGTCGTGACCAGTAATTTCACCCAATGAACTTCCTTTGCCATGTACATTCGAAATTTTGATGCCGCGCACGGTTGCTTTTGGCGGCGCCTGGCCTTTCAGGTCGAAAAATTGCGTCCAGGGGCTCACCTTAAAAATAGCGCCCCCATCAACCAAAGTAATATCATCCATGGTTATGTTCTCATACAACTGCGGCGTATCGGGTCGCAATTTTAACCGTAGAACGGTTGGGCGCAAGGTGGTACAACGCATAATGTTTACGTTGCGTACAATGGTAGCTTCGCTGCCAAAGGTTACAATGCCGCCACCGGCTTCAAAAATGCAATCGCTGATCTCAATGTTTTCTACAGGCAATCCGTTTTGGTCCTGCATGGCATAAGGACCTTTCGACCCCTTCAGCGCAATGCAATCGTCGCCCACTGAAAAAAAGCAATGACGAATGAAAATGCTTTGTGAGCAGTCCACATCAATGCCATCTGAGCTGGGGGCCTGGTGGTAAGGCTTAGGGCCTGAAGGTGCATGAAAGCGGCAATACTCCACCGTTACGTTCTGACAACTATACATATGCAGGTTCCAGAAACCTGAATTTAAAAAGGTAATGCCGCTTATTTTTACGTCTTTACTATGCTGTATAAAAGTAAGCCGGGGGCGCTCTACATTTAAGTTGGTTGTTTTGTTATCGGCATCGCGCCGGCTGTAAAACTCTTTCCAGAATGGTTCGCCGCTGCCATCTAAAATTCCCGCGCCACTAATGGTTACATGTTCCAGGCTATCGCCGTTGATCAAAGCCACCCGCCAGGGTTCAAAATGCCCTTCAATACGCGTGTTCAGTTTTGGATAGTCGTTTATGTTTGTTGATCCCTTCAGCACCGCCCCTTCCTGCAATTCTATATTAACACCGCGTTTCAGAAACAAAGCGCCGCTTACAAATACCCCTTTTGGAATAACAACCGTACCGCCGCCCTTTTTGGCGCAATCATCAATAACCGCCTGAATGGCCTGGGTATTAAGGGTTTTACCGTCGCCTTTGGCGCCGCGTTCGGCAATGTTATACTGGGCCAAAGCATTGCTCACTATTACAAAAAAAAGTACATACAGGATCAATCGTTTCATACTTCGGGAATGAAGTGTAAACCTATTGTTTAGTGGTTAGCAATGGGTTTGTGTTTGTACAAAAATGGTTTGAAAAAGTACAGTTGTTGAAAAATACTTGTTGAGTTACAGTTGTTTACAGTCGTTTACATAAAGAACCCCGGCGATAACGTCGGGGTTCTTTGTTCTATGTTCTTAGTTCTATGTTACTGGTTCTATGTTTCTGGTTTCGGGGAAACTCAGAACAAAGAACTCAGAACAAAGAACAGGTATTAGAATCCTGGATTTTGTTGCGTTTGTTTTTCATCTGCCGACAACGCCTTTCCGTTTAACTGAATACCATCGAGGTAAGTTTGCGGAATAGGCCGCAGCACATGGAAGTCTCTTACATTGCCGGCCGCCTGGGTGTTGAAGGCTTTTACCCTTGCCACCAGGGTTTTTGTTCTGGAAAGGTCTTCCCAACGTTTGTACTCGCCGGCCAGTTCGCGGGAGCGTTCATCGAGCACCAGCGCCAGCATTCTGTCGTAGGTGCCGGTTAAACCCATTTTTGAGATCACATATTCATCACCTGCGGGCAATGAATTGATGTTTGAAATTTCCAGGCTGGCTGAGGGCGCTGTGGTAACGGGGATATTATTTGATTCGTAATAGGAATTTTCAGGTATAAAAGAATTGATGGTAATGCTTTGGCCTGATGTGCCCTGTGCGCCACCGCCATCAAAATAAGCAGCGCGGTCTTCGCCACTTACGTATTGTGCGCGTGTGCGAACTGCATTGATGTAGGGCAAGGCATCGTTATAAGAACCGGTACCCAGTTTGGCCAACCGAACCTTGGCTTCAGCCGCTATTAAATAGGTTTCGGCAGACCGGGCCAGGTTCATATCACGCAGGCCGCGGGTTTCGTTCAACGCTATTCTTGACCCATCCATATGTTTGCTTAAAGGCGGATACCGTACATCGGCCAGCAATGCACCATCGGTAGTTACCCCTGTAGGAAAAGCCACATACACGTTGGGAATGGTTTTGTTTGTTTTGTTATAAACCACCACATCATTCAGTTTGAAACTGCTGAAGCGGTTGTCGCCGGGCTGGCTGCCCGTGCAATACCTGCGCCGCCGTTTCGAGCCGGACGAGAT
>CBIMFG010000769.1:0-3502 GCA_966243125.1 uncultured Niastella sp. | reverse complement strand
GGGTAGTGTTTATCTCATCTAATTGATTCTTAAGCAAGTTGATCTCCATCTGCTTACTGGGCACCAACCCCTTCGTAATATCCCGGCTGTTATGAATTTCTTCCACCTTACCTTTTATCTCGTAGAATTTTTCCAGTAAGGTGTCAATTTGCTTCTGAATGCGGTTACGCGTATCCCCGGTTTTGGGTAATAATCGTAGGGAATCCTGCTCAGAAAGAATGGAACCGCTGCGCACTTTGTTTAACAGGCCCTTATATGCTTCAATACCACCTTTATAAGTACCGGCCTGCTCAACGCCGTATTCGCGCATGTCTTTAACAACGATGTTCGACAGATCAGGTATATGGTACCTGTTGCTGTCAGTTCTTGATTTGCCAGAAATGATCACTGATTAATGGGTTGTTTTGAGGTTATTGCTTCCAAATTTAATTTATTGTGCCGTTTAAATATTAGTATGTGCGCTAACTGTGGATAAAAGCAGGGGCTGGTTTTAGGCCTATTTTGTAATATTTTGTTTGTCAGCCTTTTGCTCCGGCACTACCTTTTTGTTAATTAGTAACCAGCTAAGTAACTTCGCAACCTCAAAAAACACATGACTATGGAATTCGGCTATTTTCACTATCCACTGCCGGCAAACGAACCCGTTTTATCGTATGCCCCGGGGTCGCCCGAAAAAAAGCGGCTTAAAGAAGTGCTTGCACAGTTGAAACAGGAACCTGTAGATGTGCCTATGTACATAGGCGGACTGGAAGTGCGCACTAATAAAAAGGAAACCATGAATCCCCCGCATGAAATAAAACATGTGCTGGGGCATTATCATATTGGTGAAGAAAAACATGTAAAGCAGGCTATTGAAGCAGCATTGGCTGCACGCGAAAGCTGGGCTGCTATGAGCTGGGAAAACCGCGCGCATATTTTTCTGAAAGCCGCCGACCTTATTGCTACCAAATACCGTCCATATATGAACGGTACCACCATGCTGGGTCAAAGTAAGAATGCTTACCAGGCTGAGATCGACAGCGCCTGTGAGCTCATCGACTTCTTACGTTTCAATGTACACTTCCTGAGTGAGATCTATCGTCAACAGCCTATCAGCGCGCCTGGCATCCATAACCGTATGGAGTATCTCCCGCTCGAAGGGTTTGTATTAGCGGTAACTCCCTTCAACTTCACGGCTATTGGTGGCAACCTGCCTACTTCGGCTGCTATGTGCGGTAACGTAGTAGTATGGAAACCTGCGCACACCCAGGTATATTCTGCGCAGATGTTTATGCGTATTTTAAAAGAAGCCGGGTTGCCCGATGGCGTTATTAACCTTATTTACGTTGACGGACCTACGTTAGGTAAAGTTTGTTTCAGTCATCCTGATTTTGCCGGGGTGCATTTTACCGGTTCAACAGGTGTATTCAACAACATGTGGGAAACCATTGGTAAGAATATGTCTTCCTACAAATCGTACCCACGCATTGTAGGAGAAACCGGTGGAAAGGATTTTGTGCTTGCACACAAAAGTGCTGATGTGGATATTCTTGCCACTGCCTTGTTACGTGGCGCGTTTGAATACCAGGGACAGAAGTGTTCTGCCGCTTCACGCGCTTACATCCCCAGCAACCTGGCTGAAGATGTAAAAAAGAAACTGATCGCGGGTATTGAAAGCTTTACTATGGGCTCGGTTGAGAACTTCAAGAATTTTATCAATGCGGTGATCGATGAAAAAAGCTTTGATAAAATTGAGAACTATATCGAGAATGCGAAGAACGATCCTAAGGCCGTATTATGGGCTGGTGGTAAATGCGATAAAACACAAGGCTATTTTATTCAGCCTACCGTTATTGAAGCCAAAGACCCTCAGTATGTAACTATGTGCGAAGAGATCTTTGGGCCAGTACTTACTGTATATGTATACAATGCAGATAAGTTTGAAGATACGCTGGAGCTGGTGAATAAAACATCTCCGTATGCATTAACCGGTTCAATCATTGCGCAGGATAGGGCAGCGGTTGAGCAGGCTACAGTAAAGCTGCGTCATGCAGCGGGTAACTTTTACATTAACGACAAACCAACCGGTGCGGTAGTTGGTCAGCAACCTTTTGGTGGCGCCCGTGCCAGTGGTACCAATGATAAAGCCGGTTCTATTTTGAACCTGTATCGTTGGCTTAGTGCAAGAACCATTAAGGAAACATTCAACGCACCTGTTGACTATCGCTATCCTTTTTTGGCTGAAGAGTAATAGTATAAGCTATATAAATAAAAAAGGAGCCGTTACCATCGGCTCCTTTTTTTATTCGGGTATGAAACTCATTATTTTTTACCGCCACCCAGGTGAATCTGGAAGCCTACGCTTAAGCCGAAGTTGTTGTCTCTGTCGCCAGCCGCATTTTCATGTAAATCACCACCCAGTGATCTATAATACAATGCTAATTCCAGCGCAGTGTTTGGAGTCAGGAAAATAGCCGGACCAGCTTTGATTTGGTAATAGTTACCGCTTACAGAGCTACCGCCTTTTGCTTTTGCACTACCAAAACCGTAAGAAGCATCTGCAAAAATATTCAACATTTCTCCTGAAGGCATAAAGTAGTAACGCACAAATGGAGCTAATGTAAACATTGTTCCTGAGTTAGTTGAAGTGCTTGTACCCGTTTTTGTTTTGTTTTTAGAGTATTGAAACTCGGGGCGCAAACCAGCGGCTAATTGATCGATAAAGAAATAACCGGCATCTGGAGCAAGGCTAATGTCAGTTTGTTTTACATCACCTTGTGAAGAGTGATTAAAACCTGCGCTACCGCCAACCAGCCATTGGCCTTTGTTTACTTGAGCGAAGATTGCGTTGGAACTAACAAGTAAGAAAGCAGCAATTAAAACCTTTTTCATTTGTTTTAGTTTTTACCAGGTGTTTTATTAGTGATTTTTAACATGGCAAAAGTAATGGCTTAATAACTAAAACTTAATGAATGTCTTAAAATTTTATTATTGTTTTATCGTATAAATTTTTTTTATTGATCAAACGCAATAAGAGTCTATAGTGTGATGTATTGAATACATACCTGCTCATTCGTTTTCATGTTATACATATAAGTATACCAATACTTCACTTCATACAACCTAATCAACGGTTCATACCTGTTGTAATTATTCCCATAATCACCAACGTTAATTTCTCTCTGTAATATAGCCTTTGAATGAGCAACTGCGGAAAACCAGTCATTCCAACTGGGCATATTTTATTTAGGTGTTAAGTTATCAAGTTTACAACATGCCGGCTTTGGTATTACACCACAGTATCGCTTTTATGTTGCTGGTCATAAAGAAGCAATGAAGGAGGTAAACGTGGCTCTCTTGGGGAAGGCGAGGAGGGCCCTCAATTTTTTTTGCTCCCTTTAGCCTTAATTTTCTAATTTGCCGCTTTGCGTTTATTTTTATCAAAATATTTTCCTTGAAGACGATTTTAAATGAGCAGCAACTGGCAATAATAATCCGGCGGCTTAGTCACCAGGTATTGGAG
>CBIMFG010000768.1:0-3505 GCA_966243125.1 uncultured Niastella sp. | reverse complement strand
CCATGACCTTGTACACGACTGGAGCCGGCACCTGTATTGGTTGTCGTTTTTACTCACCGGTTTTATTTGCATCAATTTTCCCGCGTTAATGGATAGCCTGGAAAGAAACCGCCGCACTTCTTTGTTGCTGGCATTTTTGAGCATAGTATTAATTAACTATATCCGTTGGAACAACCTGGAACCTGATCAAATAATTCCCGACTGGCGGCACGATTGGCATATGTATGCATATATGGCGTTGTATCCGTTCACGGCCTGGAGCTGGATCTTCACGGCTATTGGCTATGGCAAACGTTACCTGAACAAAAAACACCGTATTCAGGATTATATTAACCAGGCGGTATATCCGTTTTATATTTTGCACCAAACGGTTATTGTGATCGTTGTATTTTATGTAATGAGGTCAGGCGATACCGTGTTGAGCAAATTCCTGTTTACTTTTATTATTTCCTTTGCGCTGGTATTATGTATTTATCATTTGCTGATAAAACCTTATGCGGTAACGCGTTTTTTGTTTGGAATGAAACCTAAGAAAAAAGAAGCGGCGCCATTAGCTGATAAATCAATTGAAAAAATACAACCAGCGATCCAATTATCGTAAATTACAAGTAATGAAGTGGTTTTGGAAATATGTATTCCCGGGTTTGTTTGGGTTGGCGGTGTATATCACCATTCGGGTAGTGAATGATACTACTACCGGAGAAAAGTTCTGGGAAAGAAAATGGCAGGTGAATGCGATAGAGATCATACTGGTTATTTGTTATGCGTACCTGTTTAATAAGATCGTGCTGTATTTTGTAAATAAGTTCAATCAACGCCAGCAATTACCTACAGCCAGCGATGTATTGAAAGAATTCAGCCTGCTGTTTGTGGTAAGCTTTCTGGCCACCAATCCCCTGTTGTTCTTTGTTCATTACCTGATACAATCGCCCGTGAAATGGCACGATTTCGCCATTGCCAATGTGGTAGTGATCATGTATGTGCTATTGTATTATGCAATAGCACGAGGAAACAGCTTTATAAAAGCCTATATAGAACAGCGGCTGCAAATAGAAAAGATAAAGACCGACAATTTACAAACGGAGCTCAAGTTCCTGAAAGCGCAGTACCATCCGCATTTTTTATTCAATGCGCTCAACACCATCTATTTTCAAATGGATGAAAACATTGGAGCGGCCAAGAAAAGCATAGAAAAGTTCTCAGAGCTGTTGCGTTATCAGTTATACGACCAACAGCAAAAAGTACAGGTTAGCCATGAATTACATTACCTGGAGAATTTTATAGAATTGCAGAAAGTAAGAAGCTCCAACAAATTACAACTGCGGGTACATTTCGACAGTTCATTAAATGCCGAACAGGTGTATCCGCTTTTGTTTTTACCCCTGGTAGAAAACGCTTTTAAATACGCAGGCGGCGATTATGAGATCACTATAGAAGCCAGCAAAGAAAATAACCACCTGCGGTTTGCGGTAGCCAACTCGGTACCGGCAGCAACACCCTGGATCACAGATCAATCGCGCACTGGCATTGGACTTGAAAACCTGAAAAGAAGACTGGCATTATTCTACCCGGGAAAACATACATTTACCACTACTAAAAAGGATAATACCTTTTTTGCAGAAATACAATTACAATTATCATGACGCCCACCATAAAATGCATTATCACCGACGACGAACCACTGGCCCGAAAAGGATTACAGGGCTATATTGAAAAGATCGACTTCCTGGAACTGGTTGGCGTTTGTGAAGATGCCATTCAATTAAACTCGTTATTAAAACAACAGCCTGCCCACCTGCTTTTTCTGGATATTGAAATGCCCTATGTAACCGGCATTGATTTTCTTCAGCACACACCCAATGCCCCCAAGGTTATTTTCACCACCGCTTACGAACAATATGCCATAAAGGGCTATGAACTGGACATACTCGATTACCTGCTAAAACCCATTTCGTTTGAACGTTTTTTAAAAGCCGCCAACAAAGCCTATGATTATTTTTCAGGCACCACCACCAATGCCGGCAACTACCTCTTTATAAAAACCGACAACAAACTGGAAAAAGTAAACCTTACCGAACTGCTTTTTGTAGAGGCCATGGAAAACTATGTGGCCCTGTATACCCCGGATAAAAAATTGATCACGCACGCTACCCTGAAAGCCTTACAGGAAAAACTACCCGCTGCACAATTCATTCAGCCACATAAATCATATCTGGTAAATATCGCATATATTCAATCCATTGAAGGTAATATTTTGCATGTAGGAGGAAAATATCAGATCCCGATCTCTAAATATCAGAAGGAAGAAGTAATGGAGCGGATCGTGAATAATAAATTATTAAGAAAGTGATTTGCTTTTAACGCTATTATTTATCCGTAATTGTGCATCTCACCTTTTATTTTTGGAATACTTAACGTAAACATCATATACATAACAAATAGTCTAAATAACATTCACCCCTCCCAAAAAAGTAATTAATATTTATGCGTAAATGTTATACAGTTACGCAAAGTTTTGATATTTTGGGCCACCTATTACCCTAATTAGAATAAAATGAACCGCCCAAACCTGATTGCCCTCCTATACGCCAGCGTACCTGCATCCGCATTATTATACTATTGTGAAGATGCCGAAACAGTTTCCCCATCCAGATAAACAGTAAGGCAACGAAAAAAGTGGTTCGCATACAATCTACTTTCCTTTAAATTATATAAACGGTTATGGCAATTAATTTACAAAAAGGCCAAAAGATAAATATTGGTCTTACTCAATTGAGCGTAGGCCTTGGTTGGAACCCTAATGAAGGCACTGGTTATGATTTTGATCTGGATGCATCTGCGTTTATGATTGATAGTAACCGGTTCATTCCTGAAGACTCTTTCTTCGTTTTTTATGGCAATACCGATTCACCCGACAAAGCCTTACACCATACCGGCGACGACCCTACAGGTGGTAACAGTGCCGATGGTGACGATGAAACAATTGTGGTTGACCTGTCGCTACTGGATGCCAGGATCCAGGAAATACTTTTTGTAGTAACCATTCACGACCACCAGGTAAGAAAACAAAACTTTGGCCAGGTAAGAAACTCATATATCCGTATTGTAGACAATGCAACCGGTACTGAAGTAGCCAAGTATGAATTAGGTGAAGATTTTTCCATTGAAACGGCTGTTGAATTTGGCCGGCTGTACAAAAAAGACAATCAATGGAAATTTGAAGCGTCGGGCATTGGTTACAAAGAAGACCTCGCATTCTTCCTTTCCAAATATTATAAAGGTCAAATTATAAAATAACGCAGCGGTTATGGATTTTAAAAAATACAAACATATTTCATTCGACTTATGGTTGACGCTTATAAAATCCAACCCTGACTATAAATTGAAAAGAAGTAAGCTGCTGGCCGAGTTTTTAGACATCCCGTTTTACGACGCGTTTATAAACAGCACAGTAAAAAAACACGATGTGCAATTTAATAGCATGGCGGAAATAACGGGCAGGCAT
>CBIMFG010000767.1:0-3511 GCA_966243125.1 uncultured Niastella sp. | reverse complement strand
ATACCCTTAACAATATATATGGAATTTCAATAACCCAACACGAACGGGTACCTGCTTTGTTATTACAATTAAGCAGCCTATTGCGTTATTCGGTATACGATACCAAAAAACAGTTTGTGCCTATAACGGAGGAGTTGGAATATATAAATAACTATATCAGCTTTGAAAAACTGCGTATAAGCGACCGGTTGGTATTACAAACCGAAATAGAAACCATCAACAACCCGGCCATCCCTATTGCGCCCATGGTGCTGATCGTATTTATTGAAAATGCCTTCAAACATGCCCGCAATACGCTTGATGAAAAGATCTATATACACATTGCTTTACAGATCACCGATAACTATATTGTATTTGCAGTAAAGAACTCATATAATGGATCAAAACTGGAGAATATCATTAACCAGGCCAGCGCTGGTTTAGGCCTTCCCAATACCATCAGGCGGCTGAATCTGTTGTATGAAGAAAATTACAAATTAGACCAGTATATAACAGACAATATGTATATTGTTCAGCTTCGTTTAAAAATAAATTAAGGGTATGTTCAATTGCCTTATTGTAGACGATGAACCTATTGCTCGGGACATTATAATCAATTACTGCAGCCATTTACCACAGCTTCGGGTGCTGGGCAGTGTAGGCAATGTATTTGAGGCAAAAGATATTCTGTTACAACACCCCATAGATATCCTTTTTCTGGATGTACATATGCCCGTACTGGATGGCATTGGCTTTTTAAGAACACTTAAAAACAAACCCCAGGTTATATTTACCACTGCCTATAAAGAATACGCAGTAGATGCGTTTGAACTTTCTGCCTGCGATTACCTGGTAAAACCATTCTCGCTCGAAAGGTTTATCATGGCCATAGACAAGGCAACAGAAAAGGTTTCTCCTAACAACGAAAACAAGGTTACTCAACCTACTGATTATTTCTTTATAAAAGCCGATGGCAAAATTTACAAACTCTTATACAACGAGATTTTGTTTGCAGAAGCAAAAGGAAACTATACAAAAATAGTTTGTACCGAGTACGTTCTGCTGCCCAACATGTCATTTTCTTCCTTTGAATCCCTGCTGCCTGACAACCTGTTCATCCGGGTGCACCGGTCGTTCATCATCAACAAATCAAAGATCAACCACATTGAAGGCAATACCATAGAAATTCAGCAAACACAAATACCCATTGGTACCAATTATAAAGAGGCGTTTTTGAAAGCGCTGGGATTATAAACTACCAACCACAAATACTAGAATTTCCACAGAATCGTTAAAGACCTTAGCCGCTAAAATCCCTGTATTGCTAAGAAAAATATTATTATCCGCCTGTTTGATTACAAGCTGTTTTGTGAGCTATGCACAAGAGACGATCGATTCTTTACCCCGCAACAAACCAGTTATCACCTGGCGCTCCCTGATCATTCCGGCAACCATGGTCACGTACGGGGTAGTTGCCTTAAAATTTGATGGCTTCCAGGATTGGAACGAATCGCTTAAACACGAGCTCTGGACAAAACAACCTCATGAGATTATACATATAGACAATTATTTACAATGGGCGCCTGCCGTCAGCACTTTTGCCCTTGGCTTTGCCGGCGTAAAAGGCAGAAATAATTTCACCGACCGGGCGCTTATGCTGGGCATGGCCGAATTAATTCAAAGCTCGGTGGTTGCATCCGTAAAAAAGATCAGTAAAGAAATGCGGCCCAATGGCGAGAGCAACCAATCCTTCCCTTCCGGGCACACCACCAATGCATTTACCGGCGCAGAGTTTATGCGTTTGGAGTATAAAGATGTTTCACCCTGGTATGGCGTGTATGGCTATGCATTGGCGGCGTCAACTGGTTTCTTTAGAATGTATAATAATAAACACTGGTTAAGCGATGTAGTAGCAGCCGCGGGTGTAGGTATTTTATCAACCGATTTCACTTATTTTATTTATCCGAAAATAAAAGGATTATTTACTACAAAAAAAAGCATGAATGCCATTATTCTTCCCTCCTATAACAATGGCGCATTCAGTCTTTCCTTCGTAAAAAAATTGTAAATAAAAAAAGGACCGCTAGAGAACGGTCCTTTTCTTGAGATTCCGACATCCGCTTACCGGCTTATCGGAGCTGTATGTCTGCTAATCAATGAAACCTTAACTAGTAACCATTTGTTCCGAACTCAGTTGCATTATTGATCTGGTTCAGGAAGCTGAATGGTATTGGGCGTACATAGTGTTTTGACGGGTTGAAATTGATGGCTGCTTTTTTGTTATAAGCTGCCAGGCGGGTTTCAAACGCTTTGTTGCGTTTTAACAGTGCCCAACGGGTGAACTCACCACACAGCTCACGCGCATATTCATCAAACACATCATTCATAGTGGCCGTTGCTAACTGCATGCCGGTTCCCAGGTTATAGTCTGCAGCATTGCGGCAGGCGCGTTTACGCAGCACGTTCAGGTAATTGGCGGCAGCAGCCCCATCGCCTGTTGTATGCATGGTAGCTTCTGCAGCTATCAAGTACACTTCGGCCATCCGCATCACCATAATATTACCCAGTTTTTGCTGGAAGTTACCGCCTAACCAGCCGCCATCGAAGTTATGGTTGAACTTTTGCATAGCTGGCCAAATAAGCGCCATGCTGCTTGTTGGGAACCCATTACCTGCCGCATTGGTTTTGTATGTACTTCCGGTAGGGTCCGATGGATCGAACAGGTCGTTGATATTGATCGTTACATAGGCGCGCTCGGCTTTGTCTGCAGGCGTAAGATTGTCTTTGCTCAAATAAGCGAAGAACCGGTCTTCATCCTGCGCCAGGGGATATGGATGTACGTTGGCATTGGGAATAGTGGTAAGCGCTGATACAGATCCTGAATGGTCGCCCTTGTTCCAGATCTGTGGAATGTATTGCCAGGTAGCATTCTTGGAAGCATTTTTTGCATCCACATCTGCATAAGGATAGATCTTTTTGCCAATGTGCTTCGGATCGATTCCATATTTGGTACACATTTGTGACGTAATTGTAACAGTGGCATCAGCATACTTGACGTTGGCAGGCGATGGCACCCCACTTCCCAGGTTGGCAATAGCCCTTACACCTGAATAGTTGGTGAAGGCTGTTTGAAACGTATTCTCCCAGCGTTTATCATAGGTTGCATTAAAGCAATTGATCAAATATTTAGTAGGTGCTATGAAATTCTGGTTCAACCGGCCATAGTAAGCATTAGAGGTGTTGGAGTTCACTGTTCTCTTAAACACATCTGTGGTACCAAATGGATCATCGAGCTTGGGATAATAGTGCAGGTACAAATTGGGTTTATTGTTGGCGGTTGACACGTCATAGGAAGGGCTATAAGGGTCCAGTCCATACGCAGTAAACAATACTTCCTGGTTATTCCTGTTGTTGGCAGATGCGAATACCTGGGCAAAATCAGGATACATAGCCGCACCGTAAGTGCCCATGTTATTGATCAAACTATCTGCACATTCTTTCGCACGTACCCAATAGCTTTTTCCACCTTCAG
>CBIMFG010000766.1:0-3511 GCA_966243125.1 uncultured Niastella sp. | reverse complement strand
AAATAAATCTTTTTAACAAAACTCTTAGATGAATGACCCCTGAGAAAGTTTTAGAAGCATTGAGGAACGTTCAGGAACCGGATTTAGGACAGGATATTGTTACGTTGAACATGGTTAAAGATATTGTGATTAGCGGTAATACGGTGGCGTTCACTGTAGTGTTAACCACACCTGCTTGTCCAATGAAAGATTTAATAGGCAGAAATTGTGAAAATGCCGTGAAATCGCTGGTTAATAAAGACGCGATCGTAAAAGTGAATTTTACTTCCAACACCAGTTCCACCCGGCAGGATCCGGGGTCTGTGTTGCCGAAGGTTAAAAATATTATTGCGGTAATAAGTGGAAAGGGCGGTGTAGGAAAAAGCACGGTTTCCGCCAATCTGGCACTGGCATTGGCGCAAAGCGGGGCAAAAGTAGGATTAATGGATGCTGATATTTACGGCCCCAGTGTACCTATTATGTTCGGTGTGCGTGGCGAACGGCCCATGATGAAAAGTATGGGCGAAGGCCAAAAAGGCCAGATAGTTCCCCTGGAACGTTTTGGAATAAAACTGATGAGCATCGGATTACTGGTTGATGAAAAAAGTGCAGTGATCTGGCGCGGCCCCATGGCCAGCAGTGCCATCAAACAATTTGTGACCGATGTATATTGGGACGAGCTCGATTACCTGGTTATTGATATGCCCCCCGGTACCGGCGACATTCACTTAACATTGGTGCAAACAGTGCCCGTAACCGGCGCGGTAATTGTTACTACGCCGCAGGATGTGGCCCTGGCCGATGCAAAAAAAGGGATCGGCATGTTCAGTCAGGCGCAAATAAAGGTGCCCATCATTGGGCTGGTAGAAAATATGAGTTATTTTACCCCTGCTGAACTACCTGATAATAAGTATTATATCTTTGGCAAAGATGGCGGAAAACGCCTGGCCGAAGAATATGACCTGCCCTTCCTGGGACAAATTCCGTTGGTGCAGAGCATTCGTGAAGGTGGAGATATGGGTATTCCCATTATGATGAGTGACGATATGATCTCCCGCAAAGCCTTTGAAGAATTTGCCGCCAATGCCACCCGTAGTATTGCCATGCGCAACGCTAATTTAGGCGCCGCAAAAGTGGCTGAAGTAATAGAATAATTTAAGGTTTAAAGTTTAAGGTATAAGGCGGTTGCCGCAATTTTGAGGTTTGCAATTAATTTTGAACTTAAAAATTCAACGACCTTATACCTTCAACTTTATACTTTCAACCCCCTCCCTGCATCCAATATCCCTAATCAAGTACTGTAAACAACTAATATGACCAAATTTAGGGAAGTAGCAGAGTTGCTGCTGCTGGTTGCATTGATCTTTGCCTGTCACGCTTCAAAAAAAGTTACTGATCCATTGTTACCTGCTTTCGACATTGAAGGGCACCGCGGCTGCCGGGGACTAATGCCCGAAAATACCATTCCCGCCATGATGAAGGCGCTGGAGCTGGGTGTTACTACCCTGGAAATGGATGCTGTGATCACTAAGGACAAACAGGTGATCTTATCGCATGAGCCCTTTTTCAATCATGAGATCACTACCGGCCCCGGCGGCAAGTATATAACCGAGCAGGATGAGCGCAATTTGAACATTTTTAAAATGACCTATGCGCAAACGCAAACATATGATGTGGGATTGAAACCACATCCGCGTTTTCCCAACCAGCGCCGGTTAAAAGCTACCAAGCCATTGCTGCGCGAGGTGATAGAGAATGTAGAAGCTTATCACAAATTAAAAGGTGGCCCCGAAGTGTTTTACAATATTGAAACCAAAACACAACCGGCCACAGATGGTACCTACCATCCCGCGCCCGAAGAATTTGTGAGAACACTTATGAATGTGATCCATAGCCAAAAGATCGGGGGGCGGGTGATCATTCAATCGTTCGATTTTCGTACGTTGCAGGTATTACATAAAAGATACCCCAATATGAAAACGGCGGCGCTCATTGAAGATTACGACAAACGAACGCTTGATGAACAGTTGAAAGCATTGGGGTTCACGCCAACCATCTACAGTCCGGCCTACAGCCTTGTTACCCCAGAACTGGTGGTGAAATGCCACGAGCAGGGCATCAAGGTTATTCCCTGGACGGTTAACGATAGCGGGTCGATCGATAAAATGAAAGCCGCAGGTGTTGATGGTATTATCTCAGATTATCCGGATCTGTTAACCGGCAACCGGTAACCGGCAACCGGTAACCGGTAACCTGAAACTTGTAACCTGTAACGAAAACTTAAACCAAAGAGCTACATGAACCTATCACTTGAAGGTAAGAACGCTTTGATCTGCGGAAGCAGCCAGGGTATTGGACTGGCCATTGCAGAAGAACTGGCTTTACTGGGCGCTAACTGCACCCTTATGGCCCGGAACTCAGCAGCTTTGCAGGCAGCCGTTAAAACCCTTGACATTGCTTTACGCCAGCAACACAATTACCTGGTAGCCGATTTTACCAAAACTGATCAGGTAAAACAGGCCATACAGCAACAGGTACAACAGCATCCCGTACACATTCTGGTGAACAATACAGGCGGGCCGGCGCCCGGGTCGGTGCTCGATGCTACAGAAGAAGCCTTTGCACAGGCATTTAACCAGCACCTCATCGTAAATCAACTGTTGGCCCAGGCTGTAATTCCTTCCATGAAGCAAGCCAACTATGGCCGCATCATCAATATAATTTCTACTTCCATCCGTATTCCCATTACCGGCCTGGCCGTATCGGGCACAGTGCGCGGCGCAGTAGCTGTGTGGTCAAAAATACTGGCCAACGAAGTGGGGCAGTTCAATATAACTGTGAACAATATTTTGCCCGGTTCAACCAGAACACAACGGCTCGAAAGCCTGATCCATAACAATGCAAAAAAGCGCGGCGTATCAAATGAAGTAATTGAACACGAAATGCAACAGGAAATACCCATGAAGCGCTTTGGCGAAGCATCGGAACTGGCCGCCGTAGCAGCCTTCCTGGCATCACCCGCCGCCTCTTATGTAAACGGAGTTAGTATTCCGGTTGATGGTGGTAAAACGGGCTCCCTGTAAGAAATAAAAAATTAAAAATGAGGAATGAGAAATGAGGAAGGGAAGAAGAAAATATCGAATATTAAATATTCAATGTTGAATGTAAAGTGAAAGGCGGCAGAATGAGTTGGGAACCCACTCACCACTGACCACTCACCACTCACGATAAAACTACTACATGATTTTTGAAAATTCTCAAGCGTTTGCCTGCGCTCTTGATGAACAGGATGAGCTGCGTTCGTTTCGGAACCAGTTTATTATGCCCGTAATTGATGGCCGGCAACAGATCTATTTCCTGGGCAACTCGCTGGGGTTGCAACCAAAACGCACCAATGAGTACCTGCAACAGGTACTGAACAAATGGGCCAACTACGGCGTGGAAGGGTTTTTTATGGGCGAACAACCCTGGTTACAATACCACGATCATCTTACCAAACCATTAGCAACCATTGTAGGAGCCCTGCCGCATG
>CBIMFG010000765.1:0-3519 GCA_966243125.1 uncultured Niastella sp. | reverse complement strand
GCGTAGCGGTTAAATTAAATCCGTATTCCGAAACAGTTACAAAAAGCAGCATAATGCCCTGGGCAACCGCTACTATCCCATATCCATCGGCCCCAATTTGCTTTATTACAAATGGCATCACCAGCACAGGCAGCAAAAAATTGGTTCCCTGTAAAATACCCAACGCCATAAAATTCGAAAATATCCGGTTGCGTCTGCTGGTGCTTTCCATATTGTTTGATTCTGAAAATAGTAAATGTCAAATTATAACAATTAACGCAACCCCTATTTATAATTTTTCGTATTGATTGGTCATGAAACAGGTAAAATTGATATCCACCCCTTCAGACGAGCTGGATCTCTCGGCGGTTTTTCAACAGGTTACTCCATTTTTGAGGCAGTACGGAAAATTACTACTCATAGTTGCTTCATTAGGCCTTTTGGCGGGGTTTGCCCGTTATTTGAAAACGCCCAACCTGTATACTTCATCACTGGTGCTGAAACCAACCATATTAAGTGAGCCCGAACAAATGGCATTGATCAATAACTGGAGCGCGCTCATTCAAAAAAGAGAACGCCCCTTACTGGCAAAACAGTTCAATATGAACCTTTCCCAGTTAAGAAAAGTGGAATCACTTACCACAGAGGAATTACAAAAAAGCTTTGCCCCTAAAAACTTTACCGCCTTTACGGTTAATGTGGTGGTACGCGATACCGCCGTTTTACAACCATTACAAAAAGGGATGATCTACGCCCTCGAAAACAGTGAATACATCAGGGATAAGCTAGCCAGCCGCAGAAAGATCCTGAGTTCCATGACGCAAACGGTACAACAGGAAATTATCCGGTTAATTAACCTCCAGCAAATTGTTGAAACCAGTTTACAGCAACCGGGTAATACGGGTAGCCGGGTGCTCCTGAATGTGTCTGACATCAGCGGACAAATTGCCAACCTGCAGGAAAAAAAATTCAACTATGAAGAAGAATTGTCTTTTTTATCGGCAGTAAACGTGTTACAAAATTTTTATACGCCTGTTAATCCAACTTTTCCGGTACTGTTGAAACAATTAACGATTGGGCTTTGTGGTGGTTTATTTGTAGGCTTTTTAATAAGTTTCTATTTGCATTACAAGAGAAAAATGTTGAATAAAGTTTAAGTTACGGGGAGGTTGCCGGTCACCGGTACCAGTTGCCAGTACCTTATTGCAGAAGGCCGATTATTTTTGCCTTCCCGGTAACTGGTAACCGGTAACCTGAAACTTGCAACCTGAAACTTCTTCATCCATGACGAAAAAAAACAAGCTAACCAATAATCTACTCTATGTCTTCTTCCTTGGCTTTCTGTTAACCGCTGTGGCGGCCTTCAGGGGCTATAGCAGTATTGCCCTTGGTTTGATTGTTGTTACTTCTTTCATTTATAACAGGATCACAACCGGCTCCTTGTTCAATAAAACATTACGCAACCCGTATGTGCTGTTTTGCAGCCTGCTTTTTTTACTGCAAATAATTCCCCTTGCCTACACAAATAATGTAGCTACTACCTGGCGGCATATAGAAGTAAAAAGCGCGCTGGTGTTTATACCGCTTTGTTTCTATAGCAGTACGTATTTAAATAAAGAGCGGTTTCATGCATTAATGAAGTGGTACGTTTTTATTCTTGTAATTGTACTTACCTGGTGTTTGGGCGTTAGTTTTATAAAATACCATTACCACCATGCGCCCATTAATATTTTCTTTTATCACGAGCTATTGCTCGATCTGGGCCATCATGCCATCCAGTTTTCCATGCTGGTTTTTGCCGGCCTCATCTTCCTGTTAGAAGAAACTACCCACGAAAGGTATGTAGTGAATAAGGGAATACATTTTTCGCTGCTGGCTTTTTTGATTGGTGGCATGCTGTTGTTATCTTCGAAGCTGGTGATCAGTTTTACCTTGTGCAGCCTGGCTTATTACTCAGTTATTTCGTTGAAGAAAAATATAAACACCCGTTGGGCCATTGGCATAGTGGCCATTGCAGGCATTGCCATCAGCAGTTTAATACTGTTCACAAAAAACCCCATCAGTTATCGCTTTAACGACATCATGCACAACAACATGATCGTAATGCAGCAAAAGCGGTTTGAGCCCCGGTTTTATTTCAATGGCGTAGCATTTCGTTTACTGCAATGGCGTTTTGTAAAAGAAATAATTCAGGAACACAAAGCCTGGGTTATGGGCGTAACCCCGGCCGGTGCGCAGCCCCTGTTAAACCAAAAGTACCTGCAGGCAAATATGTATGCCGGTAAACCGGGTACTCCCGATCATGGGTACCAGGGCTACAACACTCACAATGAGTGGCTGGAGTCGTTTTTACAAACAGGCATTGTAGGTTTGCTGGCCTTTTTCGGCATCTGTTTTTCTATGATCGCCATGGCCATCCGGCAAAAAAGCCGCACGTTATGGGCTATTGCGTTGTTAGTGCTTGCCTATTCTATTCAGGAGGCAGTTTTGGAGACCCAATATGGGCAGGTGGTGTTCCTGTTTTTGCCGTTGTTGTTCTTCTTTGGGGAGAAGCGCCCTGAAAAACAATAATTTAGCAAAACTTCACCCTTTATTTTCCAATTAATATTGTAATTCTCCAGCTATTTATGAAGTTTTCCAGCTATCAATGAAATCCTCCAGCTATTTCTTTGGGTCTATAGCTGGAAACGATCTGTTTCAAACTATTTCTTGCAATTTGTAGCTGGAAACGATATGGCTCCAGCTGTTTTTCTCGATTTGTAGCTGGAAACAGTATGTTTCAAATTATTTCTTTCAAAAAATAGCTGGAGGAAATATCGCTCCAGCGATTTTTTACCTTTTATAGCTTAGAACGAACTGGTTCAAATTATTTTTTACCTTTTATAGTTGCAAACAATACGGTTCAAACTATTTTTTACTGTTTAAAACCGGAGATGTTATGTTTCAAATTATCTTTTCACTTTAATAATCGGAGATTGGCAAACAGGAGCCCGAAACGCTGAACGTGGAACTTGGAACCTGGAACTTGAAACCTGGAACTAAGAACAAAAAACGGTTGTACTAATCCCGGTTTTACCTGCACTCTTCCCCACCGCTAAGGCCAATCCCGCAGATTTATATAAATTGTATATTAATTCGTTGGCCCTGGATAAACATTCCCATCGACAAACTGTTAATTGCAATTATGAAGATTTTACTAACGTATTTAAAACCATACAGATGGCTGGTTATTTTAACGCTTTTTCTAGCCGCTGTAAATACCGGGTTCTCTTTAATTGATCCTATTATCTTAGGAAACCTTGTGCGACTGGCTGGAAAATTTCTAAATACCCCGAAAGGTCAAAGACCGGGTATGGAATGGTTTACAGCCACTACTCCCTATTACGGTGTAATTTGGTTATTATTGGCTTCCATTGGTGTGGCTATGGTAAGCCGGATAGCCAAAAACTTCCAGGATTATTTTCTGAACGTGATCATTCAAAAATTTGGCGCCAAAGTATTTACCGATGGGTTGCAACATGCCATGCGCCTGCCCTACCA
>CBIMFG010000764.1:0-3530 GCA_966243125.1 uncultured Niastella sp. | reverse complement strand
ATTTTACCACGGTTAAAGCTGTAATACGTGGGACCAAAATGCTGATGAAATGTATTGTCAGATTGTTCATCGGAACGGGATTCATAATTGATATCGTGGTTACCGATCACCTGAAAGAAAGGAACGCCGGTAGTAGCCACCGCTTCTTTATAATCGGGGAACAATTCAAAATGATCAAACACCAGGTCGCCGCAACCAATACCATGAATGGGCACATTGCCTAATTCTTTTACCAGCTCGCGGGTGTCGGGCGCTGAAATTGTTTTTAACTTATTCGCATCTTCTTTATCCAGGATCTGTGTATCGCCCCAAACAATAAACGCATGTTTATCGTCATTCACCGCCAGTTTGGTAAGCGTAAAATCCACCACCTGTGCAGCAGCGCCGCGTTTAATGCGTTCATAAAAACGGGCAATACCTTTTTCATTGGGTATGGCATAACCCGAAGGCAGACTGACGAAAACAAACTGCGCCTGATCGTGTACGACTAAACTGTATTTACCGCTGGCATCGGTTTTCACCACATTAAATCCATCACTGATAACCACATTGCCAAGCCCTTTACCCTGGGCTGTTACTTTGCCCGTTACCATACCGGCAGCCTGAATGCCGGCGCCTGAACTGGCCATAGCGGCGGCAGGCACAACCGGTAATGCGGATAATAATCCGAGGCTTCTTAAAAAATGTCTTCTTTGCATGCCGGAAAGATATTTATAGAAAAAAACACCTATCGTGAAACCTGTATTAAGAAAATGTAACCTTTTAAAATAATCATTTAACAGTTAATAACCTGTAGTAAAAATCGCCTGCTGCGTGTCTTGTATATATATGAATACTAATACGTCAACACTCAATACACAAGAAACAGACCAGCGAACACGGCTTGAAATTATTGGCACCGTACTTTTATCTATTGCATCATTGGCGGTTGCCTGGTGCACCTATCAAAGCACGTTGTGGAATGGCGAACAGGACTTTCGCATGGCGGAAGCGAACTTTAGTTACAGAAAAGCTAATGAATTCACCGTGCTGGCTGCCCAGCAGCAGGAACGGGATGCATCCATCACCTTAAGTTTTATTGATGCCGTTATTGAGAACCGCCAGGACAAGATCAACTATTATCTTCAACGAAGTCATACACACCTGGCTTCTATACTAACAGAGTGGTATAAAACAAACCCTTTACAAAACAGCAGCGCCCCAGTTAATCCACTGGAAATGGAAGGTTATCAGCAATTGATGCGCTCGGCAAAAACCTCCTCCGATTCTATGATGCGCAAAGCAGAAGCATTGTGGCAGGAGGCAAAACAAAGCAACACCACCTCTGATATTTATACTTTATTTACGGTTATCTTTAGTTTGGTGGTTTTCCTATGCGCTGTAGGCACCAAACTCACCCGCATTAAAGTGGCCTATACCAGCCTCATCTTTGCAAGCAGCATTTTTTTGTTGACGCTTATACTGCTGATCGTTACCATGCCGGTGGCCCGCATAAGCCCGTAAAAACAGTTACCTTTGCGCAAATTTTAAAGATGGGCTTTATTATCTTAATTATTGCGGGATTGTTTGAAGTGGCGTTTGCTTCGTGTTTGGGTAAGGCAAAAGAAACTACCGGCGCTGCCTCCTATTGGTGGTATGCCGGCTTTTTTGTTGCACTAACCATAAGCATGGTGCTGCTGGTAAAAGCCACCAAAACCATTCCCATTGGCACCGCTTATGCTGTATGGACAGGCATTGGCGCCGTGGGTACCGTTTTAATGGGTATCATCTTTTTTAAAGAACCCGCCACCTTCTGGCGCATGTTCTTCCTTACTACATTAATTGGTTCAATTATTGGACTAAAATCTATGTCGCATTAAAACGAATTGTATCTTTGATTATGAGGTTGCCTTTACAATATATACGCCTTCAAAAACACGCCGGCAACCTGCACAATCAATAAGTATCCCTTACTACTCTCTTACTATTGTCTTACCATTCCCTTACTATTGTCTTGCTTTTGGTACGGATCATCCTGGTGATATCCTAGTGATATCCTCGGAACATCCCCGGGATATCCTCTGAATACCCTCTAAATATCTACTGCGCAACTATGCCTGTATATTTATAGCGCGTAGGGTTCCTTTGCATTTATTAAAGCTTTGAAGTATTTTGTCGCGAATATTATTTTCATTAAAAAAATAAAGCATGGGTTTTAATCTATCGGGAATTGTTATTAACAGAAATATGGCAGACAGCATGGACGAGTTACAGGAGCAGTTGGGTTTAGATATTGAATATGTACAAGACATAACTTTTCAGGAAGCATCAGCCAATTATAAAGACGATGGTCTTTGTGATATTTTTTTCAGTGAAAAAGGAACCGTGCTCTTTGCAAATCCGGAAATCTCCATGGACAGGGTTATGGTCGAAGGCAATACATTTTCTTTTATAATCTCTGAATTTGCCATGGCTTTTAATTTCGTTTATTTCGAAAACGGCAAACACAAGCGTTCATTTTTTCAGTTAAATCTCGAAATGCAAGAAGAGAAAGGAGAAAGGTTGCCATGTGAGGAAAACGAAACGGATGGATCAACCATGATCTGGAAGCAACTGGAAGTTGTATTGGGAAGAAGTTTTTGGAGTATAGACTTTGAAGAAAAAGCGGTTCGGTATAAAGTAAAATAAAACATTTAGAAAGAGGCTTTATCAGGTACGATACAGCCTCTTTCTATTTATTCTCATTCAAAAAACGGCATCCCCGGTAATGCATATTTCTTCATGCCGGCTTCATTGATCTCCACGCCTATACCCGGCTTCTCTGACACTGTTATAAAACTATTGTTCACCCATTCGCCATCGTATGTAACAATTTCCTTGAACATGGGCTGGGTATGAAAATAAGATTGCCATTCCATGATCATAAAATTGGGTACCGATGCACAAACGTGCGCCGAGGCCATAGCACCCAAAAACGAAGCCACCATATGCGGCGCAAAAGGCACATAATATAAATTGGCCAGGTTGGCAATGCGCTGTCCCTCGCCCAGCCCACCGCATTTTTGCAGATCGGGCATAATGATATCTACGGCGCCAATCTCCAGCATTCTTCTAAACCCATAGGCCAGGTATTGGTTCTCTCCCACACAAATAGGCGTGCTGGTTGAATCGGAGATCAGTTTATACGCTTCCACATTTTCAGCAGGCACGGGTTCTTCGAGCCACATCAGGTTCAGGGGCTCCAGTCTTTTCGCAATGGCATGGCCCGTTACGGCATCGTACCGTCCATGCATATCAGCACAAATATCAATGGCAGGCCCTACCGCTTCACGGGCGGCGTGCAACTGATCGTACATGCGTTGCAGTTCGGCGGGGCTTGCCGTCCAGTTGTAACGGTCGTATTTATTGGGATCGTTTGCCTGGTCAAGATCAAACTTAATAGCATTAAAGCCCATGGATTTTGCTTTCTTTGCCGCCTCTGCAAAATCAGCGGGTGTAGGCAGATTTTGTTGATACAGAGCTGTATCGCAATACACGCGTACTTTATCGCG
>CBIMFG010000763.1:0-3532 GCA_966243125.1 uncultured Niastella sp. | reverse complement strand
CATTACCCTACCACCCAGTTTCCGGTAAGTAATAAAACGCAGATCCAACAGGCTATCATGCACGAAAAAACAGTAGAACTGGGCGGGGAAGAGATCCGCAACCGCGACATTCTCCGCTGGCGCAAAAAAGGCTATTTTACTACCGAACCTATTTCGTATTTCAGACCCAACAGGGATGATCTGTTGCCGGTTCCGCAACAGGAAATAGACAACAATCCGCAGCTGGCATCCAATGGCATCAATAAACAAAATGGTGGTTACTAAAATTTTTTTCCAGCCTATGGGTTCATTAAAAAAGCACATCGCTTTTAGGTTGCCGGTATTATGGATATTTATTTATTCGCTGGGTTGTACAACAAAAGAAAGGAATAGTTTATTTACGTCATTGCCCTCAACGGCAACAGGTATACATTTCATCAATCAGGTAAATGAAACAGATTCAACCCATTCGTTCATCAATGAGTTTGGATACATGGGTGGAGGCGTAGGGATAGGAGATTTTAACAACGATGGATTAAAAGATATTTATTTTACCGGTAACCAGGTGAGCTCAAAGCTGTACATCAATAAAGGCAATAACCAATTTGAAGACGTTACCCTGAAAGCGGGTTGCGGCACCAGCGGGTGGGCAACCGGCGTAAGCGTGGTAGACATAAACAACGATGGTTATGACGATATTTATGTTTGTGTGTTTGGGAAGAATTTGCTGGAACGCGCGGCCAACCTGTTATTCATCAATCAACATGATCTCACCTTTAAAGAATCTGCTGCCGAATACGGACTGGCAGATACCAGTTACAGCACCCAGGCCGTGTTTGTTGATTACGACAAAGACGGCGACCTGGATCTCTACCTCGCCAATTATTTGCTCAGCAGCGCCAATGCCAATACCATTTATCCGCGCGATCAAACAGGGCAGTCATTGGCTAATGATAAATTGTATCGCAACGATGGTTCAGTGTTTACAGATGTTACACTCGCTGCCAACATCAAAGACGATGGCTATGGCCTGGGCGTAGTGGTGAGTGATTTCAATAATGATAACTGGCCGGATATTTATGTGGCCAATGATTTTTTATCGAACGATATTTTGTGGCTCAACAACCGCAATGGAACCTTTACCAATTGCATTGGCCGCAGCATGCAACACCAGAGTTACAGCAGTATGGGCGCCGATGCCGCCGATGTAAACAACGACGGCTGGCCCGACGTAGTAACCTTGGATATGATGCCCGAAAACAATGAACGCCGCAAACTCACCTGGTCGGTAATGAATTACGAACGCTACCAGGCCGAACGTCAATATGGGTACGAACCGGAGTTCATGAGGAACATGTTGCAACTAAATAATGGAAACTGGGAAAGAAGGGAAGATGTAAATAGTGGCGAGGTTTCCAACTCCCCCTCCACCGGAGGGGGACGGGGGGAGGCCCCGTTTTTCAGTGAGATTGGCCAACTCGCCGGCATCGCCAACACCGACTGGAGCTGGAGCGTACTGATGGCCGATTTTGACAACGATGGCTATAAGGACATGCACATTACCAATGGCATTGGGCGTGATTTTATAAACGCCGATTTTCTGGAATTCAGTTCAACCGTAATGGGCAGGGTAAGTGATATAAAAGAACAACGCAAGCTCATCAATAACAAACTGGCCTCGTTGCATCATGTAGAGCTGAGCAATTATTTGTATCACAACAATGGCAACTACACATTTACCGATGTATCGCAACAGGCCGGTGTGAACGAAGCTGCTATGTCGAACGGCGCTGCCTGGGCCGATCTGGATAATGATGGCGATCTCGACCTGGTAGTAAATAATATAAACAAAGAAGCTTTTGTGCTCGTCAATGGCGCCAATACAAAGGGAAATCATTACGTGGCTATGGAGTTAAAAGCAAACAGCGCCAACCACCATGCCTTTGGCGCCAAAGTAAAAGTGTACACCGGTAACCAGCAACAGGTACAGGAGCAAAGCCCCGTACGCGGATATTTTTCAACGGTAGATACCAAATTGCTGTTTGGGGTGGGAACGCATACGCGTATCGACTCCATTGTTACCATTTGGCCCAACAATACGTACCAGGTATTGCGGCAGGTGGCGGTGGATACGTTATTGCAGATAACGCAACTGCCTGACCGGAAAACCTGGGAGAACAGTTCAAACAAATGGCAGCCTGTATTTTCAGATGTAACACAAACAACGCACATCAAATATCGTCATGTAGAAAGTAATTACAATGATTTTGCTGAGCAACGTTTGTTGCCCCAAAAGTTTTCGCAGTTGGGTCCGTATATAACAACGGCCGATGTTAATCACGATGGCCTCACCGATTGGTTCGCAGGTGGGGCCTTTAATTTCTCCGGTCAAATATTCATTCAACAAAAAAACGGACAATTCAATGCGCATGCCCTTACCGATAGTATAAAAATGGAAGAAGACCAGGATTGTGTTTTTGTTGATGCCGATAGCGATGGCGATCCCGATCTGCTGATCACGGGTGGTAATGTACAATTTGAAGAAAATTCGCCGTACAATACGCCGCGGTTATACCTTAATGATGGCAAGGGACATTTTCAGTTACAACCCAACGCCATTCCAGGGGAGATCCGCATCATTGCAGGTTGTGTGCAGTCCGGCGATTATGATGGCGATGGCCAGCCCGATCTGTTTATAGGCAGCCGGGTTACAAAACGCTACCCCTTACCCGGCCGCAGTTATATTTTACACAACGACAAAGGCGTATTTACCGACGTAACCGCCAGTGTTTGTCCGGCTCTGCAACAACCCGGTATGGTCACCGCAGCCGTTTTTACAGACTTCAACAACGATCACCAGCCCGACCTGGTAATAGCAGGGGAGTGGATGCCTGTGCGGTTCTTCCAAAATAATCATGGTCAACTGCATGAATTGAACATAGGAGCGGGGAGTGGTATGTGGCGAAGCCTGGCTGCTGTTGATCTGGATCACGATGGCGATCTGGATCTGGTAGCGGGCAACCTCGGTATGAATTGCGATTACCAGGTGAGCAACAGCACGCCAATGGAATTATATGCCGCCGATGTGGAGGGCAATGGAAGCATTGACCCAATTCCTTTCTATTATATAAAAGACCACACCGGCGTAAAGCGATTGTACCCCGGTATTAATCGCCGCCAGTTTGCCGACCAGGTACCTGCTATCAAAAAGCAGTTTCTGCACCATGCCCAATATGCGCAGGCTACTTTCAGCGACATCTTCAAAACCCAGGACAGTCTGCACCATTACACCTGTACCGAAACCCGCAGCTGCTGGTTCGAAAACGCCGGGAACGGACAATTCCGTCGTCATTACCTGCCGCCCGAAGCCCAGTTTGCTCCCGTTAATGCCATTTTATGCGATGATTTTGACGGCGATGGCGTTACCGATCTGCTGCTGGCCGGCAATGAATACCAGACCGAAGTAATGACCGGCCGGTACGATGCCAGCTATGGCTGTTTCCTGAAAGGCCTCGGCCACGACATTGAAGATGTTGGCTCCTACGATCCCAAC
>CBIMFG010000762.1:0-3532 GCA_966243125.1 uncultured Niastella sp. | reverse complement strand
ATGTAATGGATGAAGGCCCCGGCATACCCGAAGATGAGAAGAAACGGATATTTGAAAAGTTCTATCGCATAGGAAACGAAACCACCCGTACGGCCAAAGGCACCGGTTTAGGGCTTTACCTTTGTAAAAAGATTGTAGAAGATCATCACGGACACATCAAGGTGACTGATAATTTACCAAGAGGAAGTAATTTTATGGTAAGTTTTACCGTAAAACATGCCCATGAGCAATAAACCATCCATATTACTGGTTGAAGACGAAGAAAATCTGCACGAAGCCTTGAAGCTGAACCTTGAACTGGAACAGTACGAGATCACCTCTGCTTATACAGGTAGCGAAGCCCTGCAAAAAATACAAAGCGAATATTTCGACCTCATTATACTCGATGTAATGCTGCCCGATGTAGATGGTATTAGCATAACCGAAACCGTTCGGGTTCAAAACAACCAGGTACCCATTCTCATTCTCAGCGCCAAGAACACCAGTTCTGACCGCGTATTGGGTTTAAAAAAAGGCGCAGATGATTATTTAACCAAGCCTTTTAACCTAGAAGAGTTGTTATTACGGGTGCAAAAACTCATTGACAAGAACAAAAAGATGCAGGATAAGGACACCGTTGGTGATACGTATCAATTTGGTGGCCATACCATTGATTTTAATGCCCAGGAAGCGCTTACAAAGGAGGGACAACGCATTCAGCTCAGTAAAAAAGAAGCCATGCTGCTGAAGCTGTTATTCGAAAACAAGAACGATGTGGTGCCAAGGGAAAAGATCCTGCAAACGGTTTGGGGTTACAATGTTTATCCTACTACCCGCACTATTGATAATTTCATCCTGAACTTTCGCAAATACTTTGAATCTGATAGCCGCAATCCGCGTTACTTCCATTCTGTACGTGGGGTAGGTTATAAGTATACGGAGTAGTTGACGAGTTGATCAGCTGACGAGTTAACAAGGAATTAAAGTGGGGTATTTGAGATAAAAAGCGGGAAGTAGGGTTGAAAGAGTTGATGAAGTTGATAAAGGTTGCCGCGACGCGGTGCTTGCAGCTTACAGCTTGTGGCTTGAAGCTAATTTCACGTTTCACGACTCTCCACCAACTCCTTCAACACCCCTTCGGCATTACTCATCAATACTTCCATGCTTTTAATAGATTGATCAGGCGTATACAATGCCCATTCGCATTCATCAAGCACAGCGGAGAAGTTGCGGATGGTATCGGCAGGAACTCCTTTTTCATCGAGCAATTGGGCAGTGTGGTATTTATTCAGTTTTGAAGGCAATACCTGCCAGGTATCCCTTACTGTTTGCCAAAGCGCCTGTTGTACCTCCCGGTAAAATACCTGTTGCTGGTTCATTTGTAATGCCTGCTTTGCATTTTTCAACAGGTCGGCCGCTATTTGTTGCGGTGTGGGCTTTTCTTTTACCGGTGCAGGCGCCACCACTTTTATTGTTGACTTCTTTTTTGCTTTACGTAAAGAAACAACCTGGTAACCAATGGCAGCCATGATGGCCAGCACAATTGCCCCAAACCAGTAATACTTAGGTTCTATGCCCAATCCCTGGTTAACAAGCGTACTGGCAGCAGGGTCTGCTTTTTTAACTCCCGGCAACACATGCATGATAATGGAATCACTGGTTGCTGTTTTATATTTCTTTTCCCTGGGATCGTAATAAGGCAGGTGCACTACCGGAATTACATAATAACCTGTATCGGGTGCAGCAAAGGAATATTCAAATGTTTTGGAACCGCTTAGCGGAAAAATATATTTATTGATGTTTTCTTTTACCGAAGGCTCAGCTGTATCAACACCTTTAGGCCATTTTATAACCGGTGGCGTAAGCAACGACAGGTTGCCACTACCGCTTACTATTACTTGAATATTTACCAGGTCGCCCTCATGTACGGGAGCAGTAGGCGCTTTAACATCCACCTTAAATTGGCCAACGGCGCCTGAAAAATCGGCTGGTTGGTTAGCAGTAGGCAATGGCTTCACCGTAATAGTTACCGGGGTAGTACGTAAAATGGTGCGGTGGTCCACCGCCATGGGATACATAGGCGTGGCATTCAGGTTGTTCAGGGAAGGCGTACGTTTTTTGTTGGCCGGTTCATTCGTTTTTACAAGATGCACCACACTCTCTACTTCGGCAGGGTCAAGCGTGTAGGTGCCTTCCTGCAAGGGAAACAACTGTACCTGGCGAACCAGGTTGGTGAAATACGAGCGGCCATTTAGTTTTTCGATCAACGCTTTGCCATCATAGGCATCCACCATTTCCATAACACTAAAACCGGTTAGGGAAGGCCGTTTCATCACCTGTGAATTGGCGTTCAGGCGCGAATACAATTTATAAACAACTTCCAGGGGTTCACCAACATAGCAGCTGTTCTTGCTGGTTTGTACCCGCAGAAACAGGTTCTTTTCTATTTTATCATTGATATTATCACCCGGATGCAACAGGGATTCTTCATCTGTGTCGATATCATCAGGATTAATGTTGTTCAATCCTAACAAACCGCCACCCATTACACGCACTGGTACTGCATTGGAACGCATTTGTTTGCCATTAATAATGGCACTGGCGCCAGGCACCGTAAACTTTCCTTTCCTGGAGGCCATCAAAACAATTATTTTGGAATAGCTATCCAGTGCCCGGCCCTGCCCAAAACTGCTGGTGCTGTAATCGAACATCTCTGCTATTTCAAAATCCTTAAACCGCGGCACCTCAAATTGCCGAATGTTGTTGGCGCCTTCAATAATGTATTGTACCTGAAAGGTTGCATGCTGGTCAATAGAAGATTCACTCACCATGGTGTAAAACTTCACCTGCGCCATCAACGACCCACTCAACAGGCAGCAAAACAGCCCCGCAAAAATGATATGTATAAATTTCCTGATGCTTTTGCTTTTATGATTCTGCTTTTACAATCGTAACAAATATAAATTTTGCCGGTTTAGGCTGGTAAACAGGATAGCGTTAAAGGTGCGTTAAAGCGATAAGCGGTAGTTATAGGTCACCCAGTTGCGGACGAAGAATAATTTCTTCCACGCAAGCCTGTAGTGATAACTGCGAGGCGGTATAGATCATCTGTGCTACATCATTGGCTTCCATAATACGTTTGGGATCAACGCCGCTCCCGGCCCATGAATCTGTCATGGCAGCTCCGGAATAAACAGTCGTCACTTTTATGCCATAAGGCTTCATTTCTTCGCGCAGATTTTTGGAAAACCCAGCCAACGCGTGCTTACTGATGCTGTAAGCACCCCCATTCGCATACGCTTTAAACGAAGCAATGGAACACATGTTAAAAATGTGCCCGCTTTTTTGGGCTATCATTTTATCGATCACTGACCGGGTTACATGGTACGCACTGAACAAATTCACCGCCATCATATGCTCCAGCGTTCCATCGGGCTCATTGTAAACACTGCCGGGATCAAACAACCCCGCATTATTCACCAGCACATCAACAGGCTGCTGCAACCCCAGCACCCATTGGCCAAAGGCCTGCGCCTGCTCCTTTAGGGAAATA
>CBIMFG010000761.1:0-3536 GCA_966243125.1 uncultured Niastella sp. | reverse complement strand
TCAGGTACCCGCAGGCTATTTTGAACAACTGCCTGGCCAGGTGTTACAAGCAATACGTGCACAACAACCGGCCAAAGTAGTGTCAATGAGCTTTACCCGCCGGGTATTACGGTATGCGGCAGCTGCGGTTGTTGCAGGGCTTATTATTACCGGTGGCGTGCTTTATTTGAATAGAGGCACTACAACACCTGAAGGTGGTCCTCTTGCTGCCGCTTCGCTCGATAGCATCAGTGACGACCTGTTGGAAAATTATCTGGAAGACCAGGCACCAGCTCCTGCAGAGCAAACATTGGCAGCCAACACCGATGAATTAACTACCAGTGATATGAAAGATATGCTGGCCGATGTATCGGATGAAGACCTGCAACAGTACCTTGAAAAGTACAGCACTGTAAAAGACATTCAAACGAATTAAACTCATGAAAAAATTTATACTCATAATAGTGATGGCGCTGGGCGTATCGGCCGTGTCCTTTGCGCAAGAGGAACCTGACAATGGGCAACGGGGCAACGGAAGCCGTATTGAAGCATTGAAGATTGCCTACCTCACCAAGAAATTAAATCTTAGCACCGACGAAGCACAACGATTTTGGCCCATTTACAACGAGTACATGGGTGAAATAAGAAAAACCAGGATCGATGCGCGTCAAAACAAAGAAGGAGAAATTCCTACTGAAGAAAAGCTCTTGAATATTCGTAAGAAGTACAATGGCGAATTTGGTAAAGCCCTGTCTTCTGAAAAAGTAAATACATTTTTTAAAGCTGAGAAAGAATTCGGAACCGTACTGCAAAAGGAACTGTTAGAACGCCGGATGCAGAAAATGGAAAACCGAAGACCTTTCCGCGGAAACTGATTAAACTAGGTGTTTTTCATAGGTTAGCAATGGCCGGCTCTTTTTAGGGCAGGCCTTTTTTATAATATTGAATGTTGAATATTGAATTTCCAATGTTGAAGTTGTATTCAACTTCAACATTCATTATTGGATATTTAATATTCAAAATTCATAAGTTGGATTCTTTACGTCATGATAGAATAAGAACTTCCACCGCTCTTTTTCACCCAATTGCCACCACTGCTGGCGCAGTTCCATAGCCTTTTTGCCATCAAAATCATACTTGGCCACAAAGCGGCTGCGCATTTGTTGTAGTTGAGGTGCATCATCGCCGCCAAAGAAAACAGTTTCACCACCATCTACAATCCAGTATGCCTGGTGATATTTACTGTGTGCACCGGTTATTTCATATTTGATGTAACCATCTATTACGCCATTACCATCGAGCCACTCTACGTTTGGTGCATCTTTTAAACAATCCAGTTCCTCCGGTATATAAGAAGGAAATCCTTTCTCATACACATACGCCATTTCCTGTTTTTGAACATAGTACTTCGCTTGCGGAAAGCTGAGCGTTCTTTCTGAACCAGTACCCGTGGCTATGCCACCGGCATGGTCTTTATGCAAATGCGACATCAATACTTTGGTAACTTCACCCGGATTGATACCATTATCCATTAAGTTCTGGTGCAATTGTAAACGGCCATCTGCATTGGTAAAACCCAAACCGGTATCCAACAACAATACATCTTCTGAAGTAATAACAACAAAGGGTTGAACTTCTACCAGCAAACTTCCTACCGGCCGCTCCTGCAGATCATCTTTACCGGTATCAAAGGGAACAAACAGTTTTGTTTTATCTATCGTAAACGTGCCTTCACTCAGGGGTATAACTTTCATGATCTTAAATGTTAAGCTGGCAAGCAATTATTACCTCAACACCATTTGTCTATCAGCATCGAGGCGCACCAATATAAACAGCATAATGCTGAAGCCCAGCAGCGAGGTACCACCATAACTCACAAATGGCAATGGTATACCAATCACTGGTGCCAGACCAACCGTCATACAAATATTGATGGCTATATGAAAAAAGAATACAGAGGCTACTCCATAAGCATAACAACGGCTGAATACACTTCGTTGCCGTTCGGCAATATTTACAATTCGCAACAGCAGAAATATGTAAATGCCCAGCACCACCAAACAACCCAAAAAGCCAAAACCTTCACCAATGGTACAGAAAATAAAATCGGTACGTTGCTCTGGTACAAAGTCAAAGCGGGTTTGGGTACCCTTTAAAAAGCCACGGCCTATAAAGCCACCTGAACCAATGGCAATTTTACTTTGCCGCACGTTATAATCGGTATCTTTTTTAGTGCTTGACGATTCAGCTTCATCCCCTTCAACCATATTCAATTTGGCGTATGGGTTTTCCCGGCCAATAAGGGAGAAGATACGTTCTACCTGGTGTTTCTGTAATACGTGTGTAAATATAAATGGCACGGCAAACCGCTGCACGCCCACGCAGGTGACCCATATAACACTTATGATAATGATCAACTCGCGGCGCTGCCGGGTAAACCGCCAGCCAAAATAAATGGCCAGTACAGCAATAACGGTTAAGATGATGGCCAGAATATCTTTATCAACCAGTAAGGTGGCTACTACCAGTACGGCCAGCGAAAAACCAATGATCAGGTAACCTGCGGGCAACCCTTCGCGGAACATTACCAGGAAGAAGGCCAGGAACACCAGCGCCAACCCGGTTTCTTTTTGCGCAATGGTTATCAAAGCTGGCAAAACAACAATACCGGCCGCCATCAGCTGCGAACTGGTTTTACTGAAATCCGTTTCAACCCGCGACAGGTATTTGGCCAGCGCCAAACACACAAACACTTTCATTAACTCGGCCGGTTGTAAGTTAAAACCACCCAGTTTAATGATGGATTCTGTTCCCTTGATATTAGTATGGAACGGAAACACGATTAGCAAGAGCAGGATGCCGAATGCATACCAGATATTGGCCGTTGCGGTAAAGAATTTACTATCGGTAAGCAGAATGAATAACCCGATCAATAGTGACACCACAAAAAAGATCAGCTGCTTGCTGTAATCTGTTTTAAAGCTCAGGAAACTGCGTATTACATCATCCCCTTCGTGATAGGTCACAGAGAAGATGCTTAGCAGTCCAATTGCAACCAGGACTAAATACAGCCAGATAAGGGTTGAATCGACCCCTTTTGAAATGGTAGGATTACGCTGGTTGTTCATGGATTTCTTTTATCGGTCGTTGATCGTTTTGCATATAAATTCTCATTGATCATATCTTTCGCGGGCTTCATAACCACAGGCGCTGCCGGTGAGGGGCTTTGTTTTTTGGCGCTGTTGGTAATGTGTTGCCGGGGCAAATACTTTCTAATGTAATTGCTGTCTTTTGTCAGATCGAACCATTTACGGGCCCGTAATGAATCCGTTTTATATTGTAATCTTTCAAAATAATCGGGAATAATGTTGGCTTCCGCAATTCTTTTTACTTCGGCCATTCTTTCTGTTCTGATGGAATCGGTCAAATACTTTTCAACCATCAATGAGCCAATAGGCGCAGCCCAGGTAGCTCCAAAACCTGCGTTCTGCACTACTACCGCCACACAGATCTTGGGATCTTCGCGGGGAGCAAAGCATACAAACATAGAGTTATCT
>CBIMFG010000760.1:0-3541 GCA_966243125.1 uncultured Niastella sp. | reverse complement strand
TGACAGTACACCAGAAAGTGTAAACACCCAGGCATCGATGTGAATGCGGTAAGCAAACCCATTGAGCCAATGGTTCATGGCCCACCAGGCAAATGGCCAGGCAATCACAATGCCGCCTATTACCAGCAGCATAAAATCTTTCAATAACAATATAGCCAGGTTGCTCAGCGAGGCGCCAAGCACTTTTCGAATACCAATTTCGCGGGTGCGCAATTGGGCACTGTAGGCAGAAAGACCAAACAAACCCAAACAGGCAATGAAGATCACAAAAGCAGCAAAAACCTTAAATACCCGGCTCAGCTGATTTTCGGCTTCATACAACCGGTTCATTTTTTCATCGAGAAATGTATAAGTAAAAGTGGTTTCAGGAGCAAGCGATCTGAGATCTGATTGAAGGAACTGCAAGGTGGATTGCATTTGGTTTGGCTGCACTTTCACCAGCAGGTAATTGGCCTGGTATGGATTGTATTTTATTACCAATGGTTCAATGGCGGAATGCAGCGAAGCAAAGTTGAAATCCTTTACAATGCCTACCACTTCACCCGTATCGCGGTCAAGAATAAATCGTTTACCCAGCACATTGGTAAGCTTCAGATCTTTTGCTGCCGCTTCATTGATGATAAACTCCGGGCGCTTTATATCGGGGAACTGGTTAAAGAAATTGCGGCCTTCTTTTAGTTCTATCTGTAAAGTGGATAATAACCGTTCATCGGCATTCATAACACGGCAGGAAGGCTGATCACTATTACTGGTAGCTGTGGCCAGATAAAATGGCTGCATACCAAACCGATCGCCCGGCAAAGCAGATACAACGGAAAAATTACTGATGGCCGGATCTTTCCTTATATCATTGATCAATGTGCCAAAATGCTGCCACATTGGGCCATACATGGTAATGGCCGCCACCTGCTCTTTATCGAAGCCCATATCTTTATTATGAAAAAACTGCAACTGCCGGTATACGATAATGGTGCTGAAGATCATAAATACAGAAACTGCAAACTGAAATACGATCAACCCCTTACGCACAAAGCTTAAAGAGAACTGGTTGTTCTTTTTTCCCCTACAACCCATTTACCGGGTTAAACGTCGCTACAAACCAGGCGGGGTAAACCCCTGCCAGCAAACTGCAACAAAGTATTAATAAGGCCAGCATACTCAGGTTAGACCAGCTGAACAATTCACTAAACTGCATGCTTCTGCCGGTAAGCCAGGCATACAAGGGCAATGCCGCTTTAACAATACACAAAGCTACCACTGTAGACAGCAGGGTTGTTACAAACGATTCGCCTAAAAACTGCCTGATCAGTTGTTGTTTGCTTGCTCCGGCCACCTTACGCATGCCTATTTCTTTCATGCGATTAAAAGCCAAAGCTGTTGAGATATTAATAAAATTAACGGCTGCTACCAGCAGAATAAAGATGGCCACCAATGAAAAAATGTATACATACCTGATGTCGCTGTTCGCATACATTTCTTTCTCCAGCTTTGAATGCAGGTGAATAGCCTGAACAGGTTGCAAATGCAGTTTGCGGCTGTCAAGGATCTCCTGCTGTGTTTCACCGGTTGATTTGTAATAGCTCAGCATAAAACCGGATAACCTGCTTTCAATAGTTGTTTTTGAACTTTTATTATTGAGCAATACATAGGTATAAAAAGCTGACCAGGTTTTGTTTTCCAGCGATCGATCATCCAGGTACCGGTGAATGGTTGACATAGAAACCAGGTAATCGAATTGCAAATGCGTTGGAAATTGAGCTGGTTTAACAACACCGGTTACGGTTAAGTTTACTTTATTCAGGTCATCATGTATGATCTTTCCTAAGGGTTCTTCATTGCCAAAGTATTTCTTCGCCAGTTTTTCTGAAACAATAATGCTGTTAGGTTCGGTAAGCGTCGTTTGCGCAATGCCCTTACTAAATGAAAGATCGAACAGGTTGATGGCGGCGGCATCGGCAAAGAAACCGGCTTTTTCTTCAAACCTGTTTACCGCGCCCTGAGCAGCTGTATAACTAAACACCTGGTATGGATATGGGCGGTAAAACCGGGCCATCTTTTCTATTTGCGGAAAAAACTGTTGCAACTCAGCCCCGGCAGGAAATGAAATGGGCGCCCAGTGACGTTCGCCTTCGCCTATATCTTCCAAAGTAACCCGGTACAGGCGGTCAGATTGGGAATACCCTTTATCATAACTCAATTCACTTTTTATATGCAGTGTTATAAACAAAGCACAGGCAATGCTTATTGAAAGACCAGCAATATTAATAGCAGAAAAGGTTTTGTTTTTCCACAAATGCCTGTAGGCGATCTTTAAATAATTCAACAGCATACCTGATATTTAACCATTACCAACACCAAAAAAATGCCGGAACACCGGTGATATGCAAATCAATTTATTATATGTACGGGCAATTTATACCTGTTCGGTTATGATACAACTACTGTTCAGTATTGGCGCAGGTTACGCTTTCTCAGGGAGCTGTTTTGCCACCGGTTTCTTGTCGGCAGAGGTGAGTGGCACTTTTGTTCGTTGCCGGTATAAGATAAAGCCGTACACCAACATGGAAAGGGCTATAATGGCTATCAGCACACTCCATTTTTTATTGCTGTTATCAAGCGAGTGTTTGCTCTCGTTATAAGTATCCACCGTTAGCAAAGGATCGCCGTTTACGGTAAGACTATACGTGTAAATGGTGGCCCATTGGTAATGCGTTTCAAAATAACCCGGAGCTTCGGTTTTCTTTATTTTAACTGCGTACTCATGTTTCAGGATCGATAACTCCACCGGTGTTCCCTTGCCCGCCGCCTGGAGTTGTTTGGCGCTGATAGAATTAAAGCCTACGGCATCTATATGAAAGTTGATACCCGGGTATTCGACCAAATACAATTGAATAGATCCGTATGCATTTTTATCGGAAGGCATTTTTACTTCAGGCGGCATACTCAGCTGCCCGCTTAAGGTAATGAGTTTGCTGCCATCAACCGAAAACTCAGGCGAGATCACCGATTTAATGGTGAAGCCCAACAGAAATGAACCCACGATCATCAGAATGGTGCCGGTGCCCTTGTTCTCGAAACGGGCATCGCGCGTAATGGGCAACTCGAACTTTTGCTTTATTTTCCAAAGCTGCAATTGATGAATAAGTTCTTCGTGGTTATTGAGCAGCAGTTCGGGCAGTACCACATCATCGCCCGTTGTTTTTATGATAATATAGTTGATCTGTTTGCGGGTAGTAATGCCATAGGCTGTAATGTCTGACTTATTAACTACGCGGGAAGAGAAGCGCCATTTTACGGTGAGTTGTTCTTCGTAAATATCCACGGCTTTAAAGCCCTGCATGGTTACCAGCAGTATAAAAAAGAAGAAAAGCGTGAGGCTGGTAGCGGCCACCAATACATCTACCTGCACATACCGGTAAACAAAAGCATGTTGAAATATGTAGAACGAAATAACCGACATCATCGCAAACAGGATCAGGATTAAAACCCACTGCCGGTTGTTGAATTTTCCTTTTGATATTGGCGCCATGGTTGTAATGTA
>CBIMFG010000759.1:0-3543 GCA_966243125.1 uncultured Niastella sp. | reverse complement strand
CACTTGCTCACCAATACGTTTTCCGTTGATGTACAATTCATACAAACCAAGACCAGAAACATACACGGTAGCCTTCTTCACTGCCAATGACTGTGTAAACGTTTTCAGGAAATAGCGTGCAGATAGTCGCGAATACTGGGTAACACTGTCCCAGGGCATGCCTTTATCCAGGCCAATCCATTGTGCTTTCCAGTCGCCGGGGGTTAAAAGACCCATGCTCCAGAAGGCAGGTTGGCTCCAACCGGTTTCTCCTTTGTTGGTGTACACTTTTATTTTCCAGTAACAAGCTGTACGGCTGGTTAATGCTTTGCCATTGTAGGCTACGTTAATGCTTTGGTTTGAACTTACTTTACCGGAGTTCCAGATATCGCCTTCTTGTTTGGCCAGTTTCTCTGGCGTAGAAGCTACCAATACCTGGTAAGCCACCTGTTGAATATTGCGGGCGTTACCAGCGAGTTGCCAGCTCAACCGCGGTTGCGTTACATCAATACCGGCGGGGTTGCTCAAATTTTCACAACGGAGATGCTGTGCCGTGAGCTGTGCATTAACAGACGATGCTGCTGATACAATCAGCAGCACGCCCATTAAAAAATGTCTGTATTTGAATATATTGTTCATTTCGTTTTTTATCAACTTTATCAACCCTATCAACTATTCTTTACCTGAAAAGTTGAAGAACAGAGTAATGTCTTTTGCATACATGGGGTCTTTACCATAGTCATAGAACATATGCTTTCTACCCATGGGGCCCATGTTTTCTGCTTTTTGCGATTTGGTACCAATGGGTGAAATGCCGTGCATGAACGACAGATCGCCATCAGGGAACAAAGGTGCTGTGTTAAAGGGCGGATTGGAGAACTTAGGTGTGAACAACCGCAAAAACACATCTTCATTGGTACATACAACCGTAAGCGGTTGACCGGTGGTGTTCAACTTCATCCAGTACAGGTTGCTGAAATATCCTTTGAACTCCGGATAGATCAGTTTGCCTTCACCGGTAGCCGTATTGTTGTAGTCTTTATTCCAAACATTCAGGGTGGTGCCTTTCATGCGGTTTTTCCAAACGCGGTACGGGCCACTACCCATCCATTGTACTGATTTCACACTATTTTCAGGGAATGAGAAGTTAATCCCAACCAATGAGGTCTCATATTCTTTAGGGAAATATTTAACCTGCATTTTCACCCAGCCCGAAGGATAGATGGTCCACTCCAGTAACTGGCAAAGACTTTTCTTCTGAAACTCGGCAGATATGATCTGGTTGTTATCTTCTTTGCGGGTATTCCATTTTACAAAGCCTGTCTCACCTTCACATAACAAAGGACCATTGCTTAAAGGAATAGCGCCTTTGCCATTTTGAACAGATTGTAACAACCCGGTTCTTTTATTGAAGGTGATGGTTACATCACCGGCAGTTGCAACGATCAATGAATCTTTTTCTGACACATTAACGGCAGCGCTGCCTTCCAGCTTAATAATATTTTTTGCTACTGCAGCAGGCAATTTAATTGGCCAGCTCCAGGTATATATTTCATGACCGGTTACATCGTTTGCGGTTACATACAGTACGTTGTACTGTTGCCAGTTATCGGGCAGGTTGCAGGTAATGGCGCCACTTGTACCTGGCGTTATGCTGGGCACATTCACGGCGCCTGTTACGCTGTCTTTTTTACCATTCAGGAATGACACCAGTTTATAAGTAAAGCGGCATTGGTTCAGGTTAGTGAAATGATACCGGTTCTCTACATTGAACTGTCCGTTGAAAGCAGGCGTAATATCTTTCATTTCGAAATGAACAGGCGACCAAACTTCTTTAATGGTATAATAGCTGCCTTCTTTTTCGTGATAGGGACCAACAATACCATCGGGCGCGTGGTTACCGTCGTTGTCGATGCTGTCGTTTTTGTCTTTTCTGGCGATGCCTTCATCGGCAAACACCCACAGGAAGCCACCGGCTGAGCGGGGATGATGCCACATCAGTTCCCAGTAATCTTCGAGGCCAGCGCCTAAACCACCATCAAATAATCCATGCAGAAATTCTGTAGGGAATACGATCTGGTGGCCATGCAAGTGCGTTTCGTTACCATAATCGTAGTTAATGTAGTGTTGGGTATCGAACTGACGGAACACCTGCCAGGGGTGAATAAGCGGGCGGCGTTGAATATCCAGTTCATCGAACCAATGGTCCAGCTCTGCATTGCTACCACCTTCGTTACCATTGTCCCAAACAATAATAGAGGGGTGATTCACATCATGCACAATCATTTCCTTAGCCAGTATACTGCCCACTTGTGTATCGTATGCTTTGTGCCAGCCGCATAATTCGTCCAGCACCATTAAGCCTAAAGAGTCGCAGGCATTCAGGAAGTGTGCATCGGGCGGGTAATGCGACATGCGCACCGCGTTCATGTTCATATCCTTCATCAACAGCACATCTTCAACACTGCGGGTTTCATTCAGGGCCCGGGCGGTTGTAGGCCAGAACGAGTGACGGCAAACGCCTTTGAATTTTATCTTAACACCATTCAGGTAAATGCCATCGCGCTCGCGCACTTCAACCGTACGAAAACCGAATTTCTCCTGCACCGTATGTACCGTTTTTCCTTTTGCCAGCAAGGTGAACAGCACCTTGTACCTATTGGGAAACTCGGGTGTCCATAAAGCGGGTGAAGACACTTTAGTTTCCAAAGTAGCTATGCTATCGCCTGATCTTAATTTTGTAGAAAATGCCTCGCCTACTTTTTTACCGTCCATAGTGAACAGCTGCGCGCTTACTTCATCGGCCTGTGCAGCAGCCGCTACTTTTACATTGGCAGTGAAAGCGCCGGTTGCTTTTCCATCAACAGCTACCTGGGCCAGGTGCGCCACAGGCAATGCCTGTAAAAACACGGGTCTGAAGATGCCGCCAAAGATCCAGAAATCACCATGACGTTCGGCCCAGTTTACCGATTCATTGGCTGAGTGTTTGCTCACGGTTACTTCCAACAGGTTCTTTTTACCAAAATTCAACAGCTTCGTAATATCATAGGAGAAGCTGTAAAATGAACCCTGGTGCGTAGCCCCGGCCGATTTACCGTTGATCTTTACTTCGGTATCGGTCATGGACCCTTCAAAGGTAATTTTGACAGTTTTGCCCTGCCAGCTGGCGGGCACGCTGAAACTATATTTATATAAACCCTGTTCTTTTCCGCGAACCGAGTCTTTATCGTGACCGTAGTTATATTTTCCAAAACCCTGCTGCTCCCAGTTGCTGGGCACCGCAATGGTTGTCCACTTACCGGAATTGCGACCGGCTGTACAAAAGAACTGCCAGTTTACGGTTTTATCACTGCCTGTTCCGGACAGATACTGGATTTCCGTTGACTGAGCGTTTGCCGAGCTGTAAGCTATAAGCTGTAAGCTGTAAGCTAAAGCCAGCACCTTGAATAATTTAGTTTTTATAGTGGGTTTCATTTCCATCTTTCTAATCAAGATTTCCGGTTACTTTTTGTAAATGTTCGGCTGACACTACTTTCTTTCCATTCACCCAAACACTCAGCCCTT